>CAYYEE010000121.1:0-10533 GCA_964470775.1 uncultured Planctomycetota bacterium
GCTGGCCTGAATCCGTCGTGACCAGCAGCGCGCCGCCGTTCTGGACAAAACGGCCCAGCTCGCGCAACGTGCGCTCCTCCATCTGGCGCGCATAGGCCAGCACGAACACATCGTAATTCCTCAACTCCCCGCGGGCGATCTGCTCGTCAAACAGCACGTCCACGTGTCCGAACATCCGGCGCAGCATGTCATACTCGGTCTGCACGGCGTAGGTCAGCGGCAGGTATTGCGTCGAGGTTCCCGTCATCTCGAGATAGTCGGCGCTAAACCGCTTGCCCATGGATAGCCACAGGTGCGCGGTGTGCGGATAGAGCATGGCCACGCGCGCGCGCGAACGCTCGTAGTGGTTCAACGTGCGGCCGATCCGGGCCGCGTCATGCGTGGTCTTGCGCGCGATCTGGGCGAACCGCGCGTCTTGCCGGCCGTTGGTCTCGAAGCTCGCGCAGTCATACGCGAAGACCGAGAAGTTGCGCGCGCCCGCCGAAATGGCCGCAAAGACCTGCTCGGGGAACTCCTCATAGTAGGAGTGGCTCAACTGGCCGCCCATGAAATCGGGCCGCGCCAGCCGGCCGAAATCCGTGCCCGACCAGGCGATGGACATGCTGCAAAGCGACTTCATGTAGAGCTTGGGCTCGCCGTACCAGTATTCATCCGGCGAGGTGGCGCCCAGGCCCGACAAGGTCCCGGGCACGTCAATTAGGCACGAGGAATGGCCGCAGAAGGAGTTGGGGCTGACAACGCTTTCCACGCTCCACAGCGGGTTGAAAGCGTTGCTCACGGCGCGGGCCATCCAAACGAAGTTGGACGTCAGCCTCAGACGGTAGTTGAGGAAGGCGCACGCGTCGCCCGACTGGCCTTCCGCCGGCGCCTTGAGGCCGGTCGCTGTCTCGAAGCTCTTGCGCACGCGGTCCGTTTCAGGATAGGACAGCCCGATGATCTCATCCGCGGCCGCATAGCCGTCGAACAGCGGAGTCCGGCCCAAGGACTTCTTGGCCAGAATCTCGAACCAGAAGTGGGCATAGGGCAGGTAGTCCTTTCCAGGGTAGCCCATGTCCGGGAAGGGGAGCCCGGTAATGGAGTGTATCTGGCCCGGTTTGCCGCCGGTGTACGGCGTGTTGATGGCGTAGAGGTTGGAGTACCACACCGGCGTGACGCGCAACCCCGCCTCCTGGAGGCGGGAAGCGGTCCGGCCTTCGTTCCATGACCGGTACATCCCCCGATACCCCGTGTAGATTTCGCCGCCCAGCCAGAAGACGCCGGTGAAGCCGATGGACTTGAGCTCCGAGGCGATGCGCCGCGCGTCGGTTTCTCCCTGGTAATCCGCGGTCACGAGGACCTTGAAGTTGAACTCGTCCTCCGGCAGCAGCGGCAGCGCCACCGAAAAGGGCGCCACGGCCGCGTCTACCACGCGGGTCCCTTTGCGGAGTTCCAGGCGCAGCGTGTAATGTCCTCGGTCCAGCGGCGGCAGAGGGACTCGAAGCTCTGTATCACCGGCCGGCAAAGGATAGGTCCGCGCGGGCAGCAGCCCCAACGCCGGCCCTTGGATGGAAGCGTCCATCTCATACGGGTACTCGACACGCCCCTCGATCTGGGGACGCACGCGAACGACCGCGCCCGGCCGGAATACATCGCCGTAGTTGTCGTTGATCAGGTCCACCACAAGGGAGGTGTCTTTCTTGACTGGCGGCGGAGGGGCCGTGGCCGGGTGAGGGACCGGCCGCCCTGTCGCGTATTGCGCCAGGTTGTCCCAGAACACCGGATACCAGGGCGACATGAAAAGGTCGGTTCGGAAACAGGAGACCGGGATCTGGGTGGAGCCCTGCGCATAGGCCCCTTGAATCTGGATGACGCGTCCTTTGCCCGCCGTTTTCTCCGCCATGAATGGCGCCCCGCCCGCGCTGGCGATCAGCGTGGCGCCTGGGGACAGCGCGGCCTGTGAGACTCGCGCCGTCAGCCCGGCGGCGGCAACGGGCACGCCCTTGAAGACCGGGTGCTTTTCGGCGTCGGGGCCGATCACGCGGACCTTGGCCCCTTCGGCCGGAGCCTGGAAGGGCAGCGACTCGCCCAAGGGCGATTTCCACCACGCGTCAGCCGGCTTGTGCTTCCATCCCGACATCGCGCCCATCAGAACCAGGACGCCGCCCTCGGTGACGTACTGGCGCAGGTCATTGAGCTGCTTGTCCGAGTAGCATGATGCCGGCACATCGGTGAGGATGACCAGATCATAGGCGGCAAGGTCGCGGTAGCGGCGCGGCCAGTTGAGCGCCGAACCCACGGCGCCGCCGTCACCTGCCGTGCAGACGCGGATATCCACGTTCTCCTTGCCAAGCGCGCGGTCCAGTTGGACATGAGGCTCGAACACGGCGGCCAGACCGAACCTGTGTCCCCAGCAACCGATGAGCGCCCGCACCCCCCCTCCCCGCTTGACGCTTTCGTCCGCCGCTGCATACTTGCCGAAATACACTTCCTGGAAGCGGTCAATGACGTGGAAGCCGCCCGTGCCCGTGGGCGACATGGCGCTCCATTCCCGCCCGCCGATCAACCGCTGGCGGTTCAGGTTGACACGCCAGCACGCGCCATCCGCCGGCGGCTTCACGCCGAGTTCGGCAAAGGAGATGCTCGCCTCGCTCGTCCACCCCTTCTCGCCCACAGCGCTCGCGCATTCCCATCTGGGCCGCCAAGTCAGGTCAGGCTTGGCCATCCCCCCAGTCCCTTGGGAAACGCACTTCGCGTTGAACTTCGATCCGGCCGGGTTCCATGCCAGTTGCGCGTACTCGGCGCCGTCTTCCGTGGGACAGATGAACCACTCGATCACCTCGCCATTCCAGAGGCTCCCGCTGTTCACTTCAACCTTGGGCGCCGCCATCTTTCCCGGCGTTGGCTCATCCAGCCACAGCGCGGCGTACAGGTTCGCCCCGTCGTAGCACAGCGCGACGGCGCCGCCCACCTTGAGTTCCCCGCCCGCATAGTGCCTCAGCGGCCGCCGCTGCGCGGCCTGCCAGCAGGCGTCGTCCGGGCGTCCGTCAATCACCGGCCCCTTGGCCGCTTTGGCCAGAACAAACGCCTGGCTTTCTTGAGAATCGCCGGCCGCCAAGGCGGCCCCGCCGGCCATCGCCAGCGCCAGTGAGACAGCGAACAGACCCGCGCGCATGTGTCGCTCCTTTCGGGGTGGGCACGGAATCTCCGCCCAAGACGCAGGGGCGTGGCACGGGCGGAGTTCGGCCAAGAAGGGAATGATCCGTGCGTCAGGAAGGCGCCGGCCGGCGCTCAGCCGCCCGCTTTGGCGTCCAGCGCCGGCGGCAAGCCCTCGAATGCCTTGTCCAATAGCTCCGCCGCGTCTTTGACACCGGCGAGTTTGTCCCGGGCCGCCTCCCACTTCATCGGGCCAAAGGTGTAGACGAGGAACCGCTGCTCCGCGGCGTCTGGGCCGTTGAAGTTGACTTTGATGCTGTAGTTGTTCGTGCTCGCGGTTGCCCCGGTGATGGCCTTGCGGTCGTAAACCAGCCCCAGCAAGCCCGCCTTCTTCCCATCGGGATCCAGCTTGTGGTCCGCCAGCAACACCCATGAGGCGTCGTCGAGTTTGAGGGGGGCGGTCGTCTCCTTGCCGGCGATCCCCTGCACGTCTTGTCCGGCCGCGTGAACCCACCGATCAAAGGGAAGGCTGTAGCCATGCGGGTATCCGAGGAAACGGGTTCTCAGCGCCGCCTTGGATCCGTCTTTGAGTCTGCCGCTGACGCTGATGAACAGCTCGTCGCGGCCGGCCAGGGCCACGGTGCGCACAACGGCCGCGCCCTTGTCGTTCTCAAAGACAAGGTCATAGCCCACGCGCGCTCCTTCCGTGGCCAGCGGACGCACAACGCCTTGCGTCTGGCCCGTGTAGAGGTATCCCTGGCCTGCCACCTCGACGGTCAGAAAGCCGTTCCAGTACCAGAACGTATGCGGCGCCAACATGCCGTAGCCTCCGCATCCGTCGGTGAGCGCTCCGTTGTCTTTGGCGCCTGCGCCGGCAAAGGACTTATAGTTCAGCCGGTACTTGGCCGCGCCCGTGTCCAGGATGAACTCCGTGTTCTGGTACTCGCGTTCCTTGAGTTTGGGCGTGGTTTGTTTGATCGCCAGCGTTGCCTTGGTCTCGCTGGCCGCGGCCTTCAGCCGCGCCAGTTCCGCGTCCTCGCCCATCGCCAGACCGGCCGCGACGAGGATAAGACCCGCCATGATGAGTCCGCGCATCTGGGAATCCTCCACAACAACAGGACCGCGCGTCACGCCTTGCTTGGCGCCAGAAGGAGGCTCAGTTCGCCCATGTGCCGCGGCCGGTGTCCGCGCCGCCGGCCTGATCCATGTTGTGCCACCAGAGATAGCCCAGGTTGGCGCCGTTCGTCGTGCTGGCGCTGGGCAGGACCATGGGCGAGTTGGACCCCATGGCCTCGCCGTGGCGGAAGTAGCCGATGCCCGCGTACGTGGCGAACGTGTATCCGGAAAACCCCTTGGGCTGCGTCCAGATCATGCTCTGCTGCGGATCGCCATGCCAAGCCACGTGGTTGTCGCCGTAGAGCACGTTGTACCCGTCCTTGTGCGCCCAGAACCCGCGGCCCTTGTTGTGGTTCGCCGTGGCGTTCGTGTCGTTCCACATGGCGGAAAAGGAGTCGCTGACCACGGCCCGGCCGCCCAACTGCTTCACCGTCTTGAACACCGGTTCGCCCGGCTTGATGGCGGCCCGAGGCGACGCGCCCGGCAACACGGGATCGTACTCATACCCGGAGGCCGCGTAGTACGTGAACTTGGCCACGGGCGTCAGGCGGTAGTTGTAGTGGCTTCGGAAATGGACCAGATACACTCCGCTGCTCGGGGGTTCGGCGAGCGTGGCCGCTTTGTTGGTCGAGGCCGGCCGGCACGCCGCGCTGTAGTTGCCATAGCACAGCGCGTTTCCGTCCAGTCCTCCCAGTCCCTTCAACTCCTCCGGGTACTTCAGCGTGGAATTGTAGACGTGGTTATTGCGGGATAGATACGCATCCATGTTGCTGGCCGAGGCGCAGAAGAACATGCGCAGGTCCGGCAGATAGCCGCCCACGGCCAGGAAGCCCAGCCCCACGGGCGCGGCCTTGAGCGTGGACATGTCGTTGTACGTATAGTTGGTCAGGCTGCCCACTCGTCCGCCCACGGCCACGGTCTGGTAGTCGTTGGTCCGCACGTAGACGTCGGGCGTTGCGGTGGAATCCGTGGCGGTCCAGCTTGTCAGGTTGCGCCCTGTGCAACCCACCCGCTTGCGCTCGTCCAACGTGGCCTTCGGGTCCGTGTACAGCCCCTGGTCCGTCAAGTAGACGCTGCCCTGCCGGTCAACGGCGGGCCAGGACGATCCGTAGCCCGTCCAGCAGGGGAAGTAGTCGCCGTAGTCGCCGGTGTAGGCGGTCAGCGCCGTGCCCATCTGGTTGATTTGCGCCATGCAGGAGCTTCGCCGCGCCTTTTCCCGCGCGCTCTGCAGAGCGGGCAGCAACATGGCCGCCAGGATGGCGATGATCGCCACGACCACCAGAAGCTCGATGAGGGTGAACGCCGACATCCACTTGCGCGCGTTTCTCATTGACGTCATGCCTCCTAAGGATGCCGCCACGCCCGGCCCTTTCCGTCTCAGGACGCGGCCGGCGGCGCCGTGGTGCCGCGCACCACCAGGTCACACTCCAACACCCGCGACTCGTCCGCCGCGGCTTTGCCGGCCACGACGTCCAGCAGCAATTCGACCGCGCTCTCGGACAGCAGCCGGCGCGGGATGGACACGGTGGTGAGGGGAACCTTGGCCGGGTCGAGCCACGACGCGTTGTCGAACCCCATGACGCTCAAATCCTGGGGCACGCGAAGGCCCATAGCCTCGGCCGCGCGGATGGCTCCCACCGCGGCCGCGTCGTTGCCGCACAGGAGGGCCGTCGGGCGCGGCGCCTTGTCCAGGATCGTCCGCGCCTGCGCCATGGCGACCTCGGGTTCCTGAGTGTGCACGTGCGCTGTTTCTTCCTGGCGTGGTTCCAGCCCCAGGCGCAGAAGAGCCGCGCAATAGCCTTCGTAGATTTGCAGCCCCGGACCGCCATAGGGCCCCGCGGGCGTGCCGCCCAGGAACCCGATGCGCCGGTGCCCCAGACCCGCCAGGTACTCGACGGCGTCGCACGCACCTTTGTACTTGTTGACGAAGACCCGGGGGTGCGGAACCATGCCCTCCAGCGAGTACCGCGCATAGCATTGCACCACGCACGGCACGCCGTGCGAGACCAGGTCGCGAACCAGCCCCGCGTGCGCGTTTCCCAAAAGGATGCAGCCCTCGCCTCCGGCCGCGCCCTTGTTCACCAGCTCCTCGGCAACCCAGTCCTCGTGGCCCCAATAGATGACATACCGCATCCGGATGCCGCGCCGCTCCAGCGCGTTGCTGTGCGCGGCCAGCCAGTCGTTGATAGGAAACGGATTGCCGTCGTGGAGCGACATGCCCACGAGCGTAACGGACTTGATCGCCTTCGCGGGGGATGGCGTTGACCGTGGCGGCGCCTGGCGGATGAACACCCCGCGCCACGCCTCCCGTCGCACAAGGCCCTCGCGCTCCAGCAGGTCCATGGCCGTGCGCACGGTGCGAATGCCCACTCCGTGCCGCGCGGCTAGGTCCGCGTAAGAGGGCAGTGCTTGGGTGGGAGCGAAGCTGCCCTCCCTGATGGACCGCGTAATGGCCGCCGCTATCTCGCGAGGGTTGAGTGCGCGCTATCTGACTGCAGCCGACAAGCCCTTCATTCGCTGCTCCGTTCTGCGCGAGGCCCTTCTTCTATCTTGCGTAGACACACTGTGTCGCTCCGACTCATTCTGTCGAAATTGTATGCGCGGTCGCATGGTTTGTCAAGGGACATTTACAAAGACGCATCTGCGCTGTGGCGATTTCGGAACGCCCGATCCCACTGCTCGCGAAACGTGGGCGGTGTCGGCGTCGCTATCGGGATCGGGGTATCGGCGGGATGGGAGGCAGGCCCCAGCGACGATACCGATACCGAACCCTTCTCCCCCCGGAAAAGGGCAGGGTGAGGGATGGACAAAGGACAGCCCCGCGCCCCTTAGGCCACACCCCACGCATTCAAGCGCGCAAACGACAGCCCAACCCTTGTCACTCCGCCGCCGCAATCTCCTCCGCCGTGCGCCGCAGTTCCGCCAGCAGCTCCTTCATCCGGCTGGCCGTGGCGCGGAACAGCGGCAGATACAACCCCACCGACGCCGACACCGTTCCCTCGCGCAGGGGCACGGGCACGGCCACAGCCGCGATATCCGCCGTGCGCTTCTCGGCCCGGCCCAGGCGGCGGATTTCCGCCAGGGCCTCTTCCAGCTTCTCCCGCGACCCGATGTTGTCCCACGCCTCGCCCGGCAACCCGTTTTCGCGCACGATGGCGTCCAATTCCTCCGCCGGCGCAAACGCCGCCAGCGCCCGGCCCGTCACGAACGAATAGAACCCCTGCTTGCTCTCCACGTCTTCGCTGACGCGCACCACGCATCCGCCTTGCGCATGCACCGCCGTGTGCCGCCGGCCCGACACCAGCGCCGACAGCGTCACCGACTCGCCCGTGCGCCGCGCCAGAGCCAGCACCGCCGGCGAAGCCGCCTCGGCCAGCGCCGCCACGGCCGACGCCCTCGGCAGCGCGCGCGCCTTGGGACCGGGCCGGTAACGCCGGTCCGGATCCTGCTCCACATATCCGCAGTCCGACATCGTCTTCAAAATGTTGTGCGCCGTGGTCTCGGCCAGGCCCGCGCGGCTGGCCAGGTCTTGCAGCGCCACGGACCGGCCCCGCAGCGCCTCCTCAGCCAGCGTATCCAACATCGTCAGCGCGCGATGAACCGACTGCACCAAGGGTTTCTTCATGAAAGAGGGCTTCCTTGACAATTCAATATCAATGAAGTATATTCAACATTGTTGAATTGCTCGCGTCAAGCGCGACGCGTCATCCGCAAGGAGGATACCATGTCGAAGGCTGCGATGCGCGGGCCTCAAGCCCTGGGCGAGGCTGGCCCGGCCGATCTGGCGAAAGCCGTCAAGGACGCGGCGCGGGAGTTGGGCGCCGATCTCGTGGGCCTGGCCGATCCCGCCCTGTTGGCCGGCGAACCGGAGCAGAAGCGCCCCCAGGCCATCTTCCCCGAGGTCCAGACCGTTGTGGTCCTCGGCCGGCGCATCACCCGCGGCACGCTGCGCGGCATCGAGGAAGGCACGAACTGGAAGGCCTATGAGTGCTTTGGCCGGCGCTATCTCGAAGACCAGTTCCTCGCGCGCACCGTGTTCGAGGTCGTGGCGTATCTCGAAGACATCGGCTATGAAGCCGTGCCCCTGTTCGGCTATCCCAAAGACCTCAAGGAGATGGGCGCCCAGGTGCGGCCCGGCCAGCCCGCGCCCAACGTCATTCCCGACGTTCGCGTGGCCGCCGCGGCCGCCGGCCTGGGCGAGGTCGGTTTGCTCGGCGACTTCATCACCCCCGACTTCGGCCCGCTCCAGAAGCTCAGCCTCATCCTCACCGACGCGCCCATGGCCTTTGACAAGCCGCGCCGCTTCGGCTTTTGCCAGGGCTGCCAGGCCTGCGTCGCCGCTTGCCCCCTGGCCGCGGCCGACGCCGGACGCCAGAACGTCGTGCAGCGGGGGGGGCAGACGTGGAACGAGCTGGCGCTCGACGAAGCCCGTTGCGCCTTGTGCGCGAACGGCGCGGCCAAGAGCCGCTTCCCCGGCAGCAAGGAAGTCGAGCGCATTCCCGCCGCGTGCGGCCGCGCCTGTCTGGCCAGCCTGGAGGCGCGCGGCCTGCTCACGCGCAAGTTCCACCACGCCTTCCGCGTGCGCCAGCCCTGGAGCGTGGACGCCTTTGGCGCCGTCAACTCCGGCGGACGGATGTGAGGCCTGGCCATGAGCGAACTGACATCCGCTTCGATCAAAGCCTTTGCTCTGGAGCGCGGCGCCGACGACTGCGGCGTGGCCAACATCGAGCGGTGGGAGGGCGCGCCGCCGAGCATGGACCCCCGCAACATCTGGCCCGAAGCCCGCTCCGTCGTGGTCATCATCAAGCGCATCCCCCGCGGCACGTATCGCGGCATCGAGGAAGGCACGCACTGGAACAACTACACCTTCTATTCCTACAACCGCCTCAACACCCTGTTCCGGCCCACGGTGAAGTACGAGACCTGCTGCTTCATCGAGGACCACGGCTGGGAAGCCATGCCGCTCTACCCCGGCGTGTCCGAGCGCAGCCCCAGCCCGGCCTTGCCCAAGGTCAACCCCGTCGGCGCCGACATCGAGCCCCAGGTCCGCATCGCGGCCGTGGCCGCCGGGCTCGGCGAGATCGGCTGGTCCAAGGTCTTCATCCACCCCCGCTTCGGCCCGCGCAGCCGCATCGGCATCCTCCTCACCGACGCCGTGCTCGAACCCGACCCCATCCGCAAGCCGTCCATCTGCGACCGCTGTCGGCGATGCGCCGCCGCCTGCCCCGGCGCCATCCCCAAGGACCTCAACCACAAGGTCCAGATCAACCTTGACGGCCACAAGGTCGAGTGGGGCGACGTGCACATGGGCCGCTGCACCCTCACCCACCACGGCCTCAACCGCGAAGTGTCGCCCTTTCTGCAGCGCGACGCTCCGCACCTGGACATGAACGTGCGCCACAGCCACATGACCGAGGAAGAGGCTTACCGGCTGACATACACCCTGGCCCAGGGCGCCTGGCCGCACACGCGCGAGTTCCCCAACGAGGGCAGCGTCATGCAGTATTACCGGTTCATTCTCAGCCATACCGGCTACTTCGCCATCTGCGGCGCCAAGGGCTGCATCCGCGAATGCATGATCCACCTTGAAGAGACCAAGCGCATCGGCAACCTCTTCAAGAACCCCTTCCGCAAGCGCAAGACGTGGAAGGCGCCCGGCGTCAGCGCCGCCTGTCCGGCCCAGGCCCTTGTCCCCAATCCCGCCTGGGACAGGGAGGAGCAGGCGCAACAGCCCGAAAACGCAGAGTAAGCGGCCTTTGTCCGGCGGGGGGCGCCATGCCCCCCGCCTTGAGGTCTTTCGCCGATCTTCGGCGCCTGGCTCCCGGCCCAGCCCCAGCCCGCCGGTTGACCCAAGGCCTTTCACAGCGTAGACTTGCGCTCTCAAGAACGCCACCCCTGGCCCGAAGCCCGCGGCGCGACACGGCCCGCGGGGGCAAGGACGATCTCCATATGACCTCTCATGCCCGTCGCGCAATCGTGCGCGTAGCCGTCCTGACTTGGGGCGTCTTGGCCGCCGAACCCGCCGCCCTCTCCCCCCCGCCGCCAAGCCAGAACACGCCGCGGCAGAATGCACGCTTCTCCCGGCAGTGGAAGGCCATGCTTGGCTGCATGAAGGACGAAGTTCCTCATCGCCTGGCCGGACTCCCGCGGAAGCCGTTCACGCGCGAGGCGCTGCGACAGGCCACGCAAGACGCCCTCGCCGCCCGATCCTCAGACGCCAAGGCGGCCCGCTCATGACGCGCGGCGCGGGAGTTCTTTCCCTGGCGTCCGTGCTCGCCCTGGCGG
>CAYYEE010000122.1:0-10479 GCA_964470775.1 uncultured Planctomycetota bacterium
GGGCAAGGTCCTCCTCGACGTCGGGCGGCAGGCGGAAGGGCAGGTTTTGGGCGGCGGCGTCGATGGCGAGACGATAGGCGCGCGTGACGGCCGCGGCATAGAGAGCGCTTTTGAGGCGGCCCTCGATTTTGAGTCCGGCTACGCCGGCTTGGATCAGGGCCGGCACGTCGGCCAGCGCGGAGAGGTCGCGCGGGCTGAGAAGAAAACGGCGGCCCTGGAGATCGCGGACTTGGCCGTCCACCGCAAGCTCCCAGGGCAAGCGGCAGGGCTGGGCGCATTCGCCCCGGTTGGCGCTGCGGCCGCCCAGGGACAGGCTGGCCAGGCATTGGCCGCTGTAGGAGACGCACAGCGCGCCGTGGACAAAGACCTCCAATTCCAGGCGCGTCTGGCTGGCGACGCGGCGGATCTGGCCCAGGGACAACTCGCGGGCGAGGATGGCGCGCGTGACGCCGAGGTCTTCGGCCAGGCGAAGGCCCAGGCCGTCGGTGAGCGACATCTGCGTGGAGGCGTGGACGGGCAAGCCCGGCGCCAGGCGGCGGACCAGGCGCGCCACGCCCAAATCCTGGACGATCACCGCGTCCGCTCCGGCAAGGGCCACGCCGCGCAGCATGTCCTGGGCCTGGGGCAGCTCGGAAGAGAAGAGGAGCGTGTTGAAGGCCACGTAGCCGCGCGCGTTGTGATCGCGCAGATAGCGCATGACCTGGGGCAGTTCGTCGAGGGTGAAATTGACGGCCCGCTGGCGGGCGCTGAAGCGCGAAAGGCCGAAGTAGACCGCGTCCGCGCCGTTGAGCACGGCCGCGCGCAAAGCGTCCCAGTCGCCGACGGGGGCGAGGAGTTCGGGGGCGGGCATGAGAAGTGGCGGCTCCTTCCTGGCGGCGCGGCGGCTTGGTGTTACCTCAGGTCGCGCCCTTCGCGATCCCCGCCAGCGTCCTCACGAAGTCGCGCGCCCGCGCCATGCTCCAGCGCTGTGTCATAGAGAGCGTCACGGAACCTTTGAACCAGCGCTGGGTCACCGGCCCTTCGGTCAGCGCCAGCAAATCGTAGTCCGAGTCCACCGAGGCGTCGCCCCGGGCGCGCGAGCCGAAAAGGATGATCTGACTATCCGGCTGAATCCACCGCGCGGTCGTGCGGCAGTCACAAAGCGCAGGATTCGGTCTTCCCGGATAGGAGACTCTTCAAGCTTTTTCATCGGCGTCCCACCCATCCCGTTTCGTCCTTCTCTCACCATACCACATCGTCACGCCGGCCGAAAGGCCGTGGCCGTTTGGCGCGGAAGCGGGCCGGCGGTAACATGGATGCCTCACGGCGCCGCCCAAACGACGGGCGCGGTCCTTTCACATCGCTTGGAAAGAGCCCCCATGACACAACGCATTGAATTGACATGGTCGCTGATGCATCCGACGGAGCCGGACGTGGCGTACATGCGCGAGGTGGCGGCCGCGGCCGGCGCTTATGACGTGGACAGCTTCGAGATCTGCGGGGCGTGCCACGGGTTGGGCCAGGGGTTGGACGGCGTGATCGCGTTTGACGCCTATCCCGAGGCTCGGGCGCGGCGCGACGTGGCCGCGGTCCAGGATTTGGCGGGGAGGCTGCGCGAGATCGTGAAGATCGCGCATGACGCGGGCCGGCCTGTGCTTTACTGGCACCGCGAGGTGACTGTGCCGGATGGCATGATCGAGGCGGCGCCAGGGCTGCTGGACGAGCGGGGCGAGTTCGACCTGCTGGGCAAGGACTACCAGGACCTGCTGCGCTACAAGATCGGGGCGTTCTTCGAGGCTGTGCTGGATATGGACGGCATGGTGTTGACGCTGACGGAATCGGAGTATTCCGTAATTCACAACTCGAACCCCGAACGCTACCCGCCGGCGAAGGTCGTGGCGCGCATTGCGCAGACGTTTCTGGAGGAGCTGGGCATGCGGGGCAAGCGGTTCGTGCTGCGGTCGTTCGGGTCCATCCCCGAGGACTATGAGGACATCCTGGCGGGCGCGGCGTTGCTGGCGGGCAAGTTCGACTTCGAGGTGGAGACGAAGATCACCCCCTATGATTTCTCGCCGTTCCTGCGCCACAACCCGTTCCTGCGCCAGATTCCCGGGCTGCGGCTGTCGGCGGAGTTCGACACGCTGGGCGAGTTCCTGGGCGCGGGGCGGCTGCCGGCGGCGAACGTGGAGAGGATCGTGGAGGACGTGGCCTTGGCGCGGTCGCGCGGAGCCACGCGCTTCGCCGTGCGCATGGACCGCGTGGGCCGCTCGACGCTGCGCAGCGCGTACGGCGTCAACGCGCTGGCCTTTACGCGGGCGGCGCGCGATCCGGGCGCCACGGCGGAGAGCGTGTGGCGCGAGTGGGCCGGCCGGCGCTGGCCGGGCGTGGAAGACGAGATGATCGCCATCATGCGCCAGGGCCTGGAGGCGACGAAGAAGACGCAGTTCGTGGACGGCCACGTCATCTTCCACACCAACCCGCCGGCGCCGCAGATCAAATGGCTCAAGGCGGGGGGCATCTTCGCGGCGTTCCACCCGGGCGCGTCGCTGGCCAATCAGATCCGCAACTGGGGCATGTTGAGCGACAAGACCGCTCCCCCGCGCGCGGCTATCCTGGCCGAGAAGGACGAGGCGGTGCGCCTGGCCCAGGACGGTCTGCGGCGGCTGGAGGCGTTGCGGGGCAAGCTGGCGCCGGACGAGTACGACAAGGTTGCGGAGCTTTGGCGCAACGGCGTGGCCGCGGCGGAGCTGACGCGCGGGCTGTGCCGGTGCGTGTGCGCGTATTTCGACGACATGGAGGCGAACCGCGAGGACCGGCCAGCGCTGACCGAGGCCATGGCCCAGGCGCGCAAGGTGTTCGGCCGCTACCTGAGCGAGGACGTTCTGGCGTCGCTGGAGAACCAAGAGGCGGAGGCGTTCTACGACACCATCGAGCGGCACATCTTTGCGCCGGGCAAGGACGACATAGGCCACACCTATGCCCGGCCCTTGTGGACAGTGATTCAGACGCTGCGCTTGGAGTACGCGGCGGAGTTCGCGGAGCGGCGGGAATGGAGCCGCCGGCCAGGAGTGGCGGACTTTGTCGTGTGCGGCGGACTGACGGACGACTGGCGGCTGGAGCGGATGATGCATGGCAGCCACGCGACGATCGAGCAGGGCCGGCCGGCGCGCATTGTGGGCAACCGGTTGTTCCCCAACGGGTACCTGGCTCTGCGGCTGCGCCGGCCCGCGGGCAAGGAGGCGCGGGTGATCGTGCGCGGCGAGCCGCGGCGCTCGGCGGGGCTGAGGGTTGTCGTGGACGGCAAGGGTTACGAGCTGCGCTATGGGCCGGACGGCATGGCCGAGGTCCCGGCGCCGAACGCCACGCCATGGGTTGACGTGCGGCTGGAGAAGAGCGGCAGGGAGTACCCGTGGGTTTATGGGGTGGGGGTGAAAGGGTGAACGAGGCGCGAACTGGAGGCGCTGGGCTGTCGTTAACCAGGACGCTGTACATGCGCGGGCATCCGTAGCATTGCGTTATACATAGCGCTACTCGCCGTTGTCCGCCCACTAGTACAAAACACGCCTTCTAAAGCCCCAAAAAGGGCCAATTTGTGTTGACAAACGAATGGGATGGCGCTATTATTTCATTGTCTGCGTAGCACGGAGTATTACGGTAATGCCCGGAACACAGGAGACCCATGCAGACCTCCTATCAGACCATTGCGGCCAAGGTTGAGGAGCGGATCGCGGCGGGCGAGTTCCGCGCGGGCGCGCCGATTCCCTCAGTTCGTGCGCTGGCGGAGGAGTATGGCGTGGCGCCGCTGACGGCTCGGCGCGCCATCTCGCGGCTGTGCCAGTCGGGCAAGCTGCGCGCCGTGAACGGGGTGGGCACGTTCGTGAGGGAAGGTTGCCCCCTGCGAGACGTGACACTGGTGATCGGGCATTTGTCGAGGCAAGCGGCCAGCGACGCCGGCCATCCTCTTGCGGCCTTGCTGGAAGGAACACAGGAAGCGTGCCGAAAGGCCGGGGTCCCGCTGGTGCTGGCCACCGATTTGGACGACCCGGCGCGGTACATCGGGAGAGGCAGCGGGTTCATCGTGTTCCCCCCCAGACACAACGGCGGCGAGATGACGCGATGGGTCGGGGCGTTGCGCGCGTCTCGCGATCCGGCCGTGTCCGTGGCGTTTGACGTGGGCATGGACAACTCCGTCATGCGCGACACGGAGGCGGGCGTGGCCAAGGGGTTGCGGTACCTTCATGGGCTTGGGCACCGGCGCGTGATGATCCTGACGCGCGTGTCGCTGGCGGGTCCGCCAGTTCTTTGCGTCCCACCGGGCTTCCACGCGCCAGGTCTCGAAACGCGATTGCACGCCATCGAGTACAAGGAGCAGAGCCTGGCGGCCCGGATGTGGGAGGACTACGAGGCGCTGGACGCGATTTTCGACGGCGCGTGGACGCCCACGGCGCTGCTGGCCGGCACGGGCGTGGTCGTGGACCACGTCATGCAGTACCTGGCCGACCGCGGCGCGCGCGTGCCAGGCGAGATTTCCGTGATGGGCTACTGCCTGGAGGCGCACGGCTGGTGGAATGAGCGGCCTATTACGCGGCTCGATCTGGGGCACCGGGTGGTCGGCAAAACCTGTGTCGAGGAACTGATCAAGATGGCGTGTGGCGGCGGGTACAGGACAGGGCACAAACTGATCCACCCCGAACTCATTTACGGCGACACATGCGCGTCGGCGCCGCCGGCGCCGATTGCCTTTGCCCGGTCCGGCGCGGCGCCGCGGACCCGGCAGGGCTTTTCACAATCGCGGGAAAGGACACAGACATGACGAAAACCCCCGGCTGGTGGAGCCGCGTCGCGTTGCGCGCGTTCACCCTCATCGAGCTTCTCGTTGTCGTGGCGATCATCGCCATCCTGGCGGCGATGCTGTTGCCGGCGCTGGGGGCCGCGCGCGAAAAGGCGCGCCGCGCCAACTGCATGGCCAATCTGGGCCAGATGGGCAAGGCATTGGCCGCTTACACCGGCGACTACAACGGATACTATCCGTCATGGGTTGGGTGGATGAACCCGCAGGAGGTGGGCGACGACTGGTGCAACCCAAACATGGGCGCGTGCACGTTGAGCGTTCACGGCGGCACGGGGACGGACCGATATATTCCGTGGAGCTACTCCAGCGCTGGCGCCGCGCTCGTGAAGAAGACGTACACGCTGTCCACAGCCCCCAAGGCTCATCCCACCGCGGCGGGCGCCCTGCTGGCCACAAGCGTGAACGTCAACCCGGCCGTCAACTCGGCGTGGCGCACGGTGGCGTATGGCTGCAAGCCCAGCTCGTCGGGCACGGACCTGTACCGTCCGGGCGATCTCCACCACGCGCCGGTGGGAGTCGGCATGTTGCTGGCCGCGAACTACATCAGCGACGCCCGCCCGCTCTATTGCCCCAGTTCCGCGGGCATGAGGTCGGTCTGGAAGTCGAGCGCCACGGTGGACATGGGCGGGTATTCGCTGTCGCACTGGCTCAGCGCGGGCGGCTTTTCGGCGGGGGTGCTGCACAGCGGCGACTGGCGCGGCGTTACGCCCATGGTCGCGAACGAGAACGTCCTTCTCAGTCATTACGCGTACCGCAACGTGCCGCTGGCCATCTACTACCCCTGGCACGCATACGACGACGGCAAGAGCTCGGTGAACCGCGTTCCTGGGATCAAGCCCAACCTTCACGCGCGCATCGGCCAGCCGATGTTCCGCACGGACCGCGAGCTGGGCGGCCGGGCCGTCATGTCGGACGCTTTTGGCAAGGGGGCGTCTCTGGACGCCATGGGCCTGCCGGCGCCGGGCGGCACGCGCTATCCCACCGTGGCGCAGAGCCGCGGCATCAACAGCTTCGCGCTGCAAGGCCACCGCGACGCGTTCAACGTGCTGTACGGCGACGGCCGGGCCGCGATCTTCAGCGACCCGCAGCAGCAGATCGCCTATCACACGCAGTGGTGGATGGACGCCCGCAACTCGCTGAGCGTGAACTACTACTACGGCAACGTGATCGAGGGCACGTCCCGCTATCAGGGGCCATTCGACTGTTCCATCAACGAGCCGCAGCGCTTCCAAGGCACTGGGTTTTCGATCTGGCACGATTTCGACGTGGCGGGAGGGGTGGACGCGGGTGTTGACTGAAGGCGCGGAGCGCCGGCGGACGGCGATCATAAGAGAAATGGGAAACATGGAAACGATGGGATGGATCGGCGCGCAGATGGGTGCGCCGTGGCGGCGTCTGGCGGCGGCGATGGTTGCGCTGTGGATGGCTGTGGGCGCGCTGGCGCAGGGGACGGCCTCGCCAGTGGCGTTCTACTGCGATTTTGAGGGGACGCTCTATGGCCGTGAGGGCGCGGCCAATCCCTTTCTGGCTGGCGGCAGCCTGTCTTTCGTGGACGGGGGCGCGGGCCAGGGCAAGGCGCTGCGCTTTGGAGGGCAGGACAACTGGCCCGACGGGCGCGTCCGCCTGGCGTGGGAGAAGTCGTCGCTCATCATGGACGGCGCAAACGCGCCGGACGCGAAAGGCGTCGTTTCGCTCAAGATCCGCTGGACGGGGGAGCGGCGCTGGAATGACGGCAAGCCGGCGTGGCTGCTGCTGCTGTCGCCCGCGGGATCGGGCGCGGTGACATCGAAGTTCAAGGGCACGGCGCTGGGCGTAGTCAAGGAGGCGGACAACTCGCTGGCGCTTCGCGTCTATCAGTTCCACGACGGGCGGCTGAACCACTACTTCCAGAACGCCAAGAGCGGGGCCAGCGTGGCCGATCCTGACGCGACGCCTCTGCGCATTCCGGCCGGTGGCCTGCCGCCGGCCGAATGGGCGCGGATTCGCATGGGCTATGACGCCAAGGCGGGCAAGGTGTGGCTGGGGCTCAACGACAAGATCGTATCGGCCAAGACCGTGTGCCTGCCCGGACCGTGGCACGTGCTGCTGGCCGGGTCGCCGCCCACGCTGGACGAACGCAGCAAGGACAAGGGCTTTGACGGCGAGGCGGACGACCTGATCGTGGACCGCCGCACGCCGGACGACACGCCCGCGGCCGGGACCGAGCCGCCCGCCCCTTTGCCGCCGGTGGCCAAGCCGCCGACATTCACCAGCCAGGCGGTTCTGTTGAAAGGCGATGAGACGGGAGAGAAGATCGAGCGCATGGTCCGCGGGCATTTCGACATGGTCTTGCGCACGCAGCGGGCCAACGGCGGCTGGGCGTTCACCGTGGCCTGGCCCAGCGGGCTGTGCTTCATGTCCACCAAGGTCACCATTCCCTATTGCCGCGAGTTCTTCAACGGATCCAAGGACGCCAACAGCGCGTGGATCGCTTGTCAGTTGCTGGCCGGCTATGAGGCGCTGGGCGACAAGAGGTACCTGGAAGGCGCGGAGCGGACCGGCCAGGCGCTGCTGAAGATGCAACGCAAGGAGGGTTTCTGGAACTACGCGGCGCGCTATGACGCCAAGACCGGCGCCTACGAAAGCGCCTACGCGGACACCAAAGCGCCGTTCGAGGACCACGTGCAGTCGCACCCGGTGGCGCTGCTCTACGCGCTGGGCAAGATGACGGGCAAGAAAGAATACACGGACGCGGCGAACAAGGGCGTGGGCTTCATCTACCGAGGCCAGAACCCCAACGGCTCGTGGTCGCACCACTACAACTTCGAGAAGAAGGCGGGCGAAAGCCGCAACGGGGACGTGGGCGGCGGCGAGATCAACGACGACACCACGGCGGACCAGATGACCGTGATGCTGATGGCGTACCGCATGACGGGCGAGCCGGCGTATCTGGCCAGCTATCTGCGCGCGGCGGACTGGCTGGTGAGCGCGTTCATCGACAAGAAGGCTAAGGGCTGGGCGCAGCAGTATGACGCGAAGAACAACCCCGTGCCGGCGCGCCACTTTGAGCCGGCCGCCATCTCGCTGTCCGAAGGCATCGAGACCGCGCCGATCGAGTTGATGCGCGCCTACCGCATGACCGGCGACCGGCGCTATGTGGAGCCGCTGGCCAAGTGGCGGGACTGGATGTGGGAAAACCGGGTATTCAGCAACCCGGAGAAGACGGCGTGGAAGTGGCACGTCTACTATGACCCGGACGACGGCCAGGCGTTCCGCTATCAAGACCGCAAGCGCCTGCCGCCGGACCCGAGGGAGATGTTGGAAGGCGGGTACACGGCGATCTTGCGCCAGATCGAGAAGATCGACAAGCCGTTGCCGCCGCGCGTGGCCACGCCAGCGACGGCGAAGTCGCTCATTCGCGCCGAAGACGACGCGATGTCGCAGCCGGAGAAGTTCCGGCTCTCGGCGATGCTTTCTTCGTTCGACTGGAACGTGGGCACGTGGACCGGATGGGACACGCGGCCATCGGGGCTTTCGGTCTTTCCGCAAAGCGTGCGCGCCACGCTGCTCTGCCACTCGGTGTTCCAGCGCCGCCTGTTGAAAGGCCAGGTCCCCTGGACCCACCCGCGCGCCGCCTACGCCCAGGACGAGTGGTCCAACCCGTTCCTGTTTGTGCTGACGCCGGAAAACCTGTACAATCCCCTGTCCGCCGAGGAGATCGCGAAAGCGAGGGCCGCGCCTGGGCTGAAATGACACCGGCAGTCTCGTGGGAGGGGGAATGAACTCGCAGGAACGGTTGGAAAGGGCGCTGTCGTTTCGGGAGCCGGACCGGGTACCGATTGAGCTGCACATTGACCCGCGGACGCACAAGATGGCCGAGGCGCGGCGCCTGGTGGAGTTCATCGAGACCGAGGCGGACAACTTCCGCGGCGTGGGGTGCGTGGATTGGGGCTTCCTGGGTCTTCCGGCCAAGTACAGCGAGGAGATCATCGAGGACCGGCCGGGCGAGTTCCGCCGGATTCGGCGGACGATGGACACGGCGGCCGGGCCGTTCGTGGCCATCACCAAACACAACTACCCCCACCTCGATTCGCCGGACTACCATTGGGAGCAGCGCTACGTCAGCACGCTGGACGACTTTGCGCGGCTGGCCGACGCGCCGCGCCAGGCGGCGCCCTTTGACAAGGCCAAGTGGGACGCGGGCGCCGCGGCGGCCAAGGGCCGGGGCGTGGCGGTGATCGGCCTGCTGCACCCGCTGGGGCGGCTGGTGAGGCAGGCGGACATGGAAGGCGTGTATGGCTGGCTGATGACGGAGAAGGAGATTACGCATCGCTTTTTGGCGCGGACGGCGGCGCAGGTGGCGGCCACGGTGGAGGAGATCGGCCGCCAGGGCGTATCGCCGTGGTTTGGGGTGGTGGCTCACGAGATGCTCATCCCGCCGTGGATGGGTATGAGGCATTTCGACGAGCTGGTCTTCCCCTATGACAAGACGGTCAACGACGCGATTCACCGCATCGGCGGCCGGCTGCGGGCGCATTGCCACGGCAACTGCATGGGCTATCTGGAGCGCATGAGCGAGATGGGAATTGACTCTATCGAACCGCTGGAGCCGCCGCCTTTCGGCGACGTGGACCTGGCCGAGGCGAAGCGCAGGATGGCCGGGCGCATGTCGCTGTCGGGCAATATTCCATCGCAGGACTTCAACACGTTGCGGCCGGCCGACGTGCGGCGGCTGGTGAAAGAGGCCATTGCCGCGGCGGCGCCGGGCGGAGGCTTTACGCTGCGCACGACCGGCGGCCATGCGTCGGTGGACGCGGACTTGGAGCCGGACGTCCTGCGCCACATCATCGCGAACGTGGAGGCGTACATCGAGGCGGGGCTGGAGTTCGGGAGGTACCCGATCCGGGCGTGAGGGGCGGGCCGGGCGCACGGACCTGATGGCCTCAGTGGACGGAAGGGATGCGATGGAACTGGTGGGGTTGGGCATTGCGTGGTATGTGGTGTTTCTGCTGACGACGACGGCGCATGAGGCGGCGCACGCGCTGGCGGGCCGGTGGATGGGCGACCCCACGGCGTCGCATCTGGGCCTGGACACGCTGGACCCCCGGCCGCACATGGCGCGCTCGCCGTTCGGGATGGTGGTGGTTCCCATTCTCACGTTTGTGATCAACGGCGGGGGCTGGATGATCGGGTGGGCCAGCGTGCCGTATGACGGGGAGTGGGCGCTGGACCGGCCCCGCAAGGCGGGGCTGATGTCGCTGGCCGGGCCGCTGGCCAACCTGACGCTGGCGGCCGCGGCGATGGTCCTGCTCAAGGCGGGACTGATGGGCGGTGTGTTTGTCGTGCCGGAGCCAGGGGACCTGGAGATGAGCTGGCTGGTGGCGCCGGCCGCGGGGCGCGAGATGCTGCGCGGGGTGGCCACGGTGTTGAGCGTGATGTTCTCGTTGAGCCTCATCCTGGGCGTGTTCAACCTGATCCCGGCGCCGCCTCTGGACGGCAGCGGGGTGGTGGCGGCGCTTCTGCCCATCCGCGCGGCGCGCGATTACCTGCGCTTCATCCGCAACCCGAACTACGCGTTCATTGGCATCGTGGCGGCGTGGAGCATCATGGACCGGTTGTTCCTGCCGGTGTTCCGTGTGGCGTTGAGGGCGCTGTACGGCGGGGTGGCG
>CAYYEE010000123.1:0-10441 GCA_964470775.1 uncultured Planctomycetota bacterium
CCCCATGCTTCCCACGTCCAAGATTCTCGGCGGACGCGCCATCGCCACCGACACCTTCAGCAAAGGCGAAAGCTACGACGCCCTCAAGAGGAGCGTCACCGGCAAGGACAGAAGCACACTCGCCGTCACCGCCAGCGTCGCCGGCATGGGCCTCCTCGCCCACCAAGTCGCCTACAACGTCATCTACGGCGACGGCCACGCCGAAGCCTACGGCGACCCGCAGCATAAAATCGTCTGGAGAGAGACCGGCTACAACTCCACCGGCTGCGTCACCGGCCCCTTCTCCATGGGCTTCAACTACTACTACGGCTACAACGACTGCTGGCGCTACGGCGTCGAGCGCCCCGACTTCGCCAAAGGCGCCCGCGGCGTCTGGCACGAGTTCGACGGCTTCAACGGCGTGGACATTGACGCCGACAAAGGCGTTATCGGCGACTGACCTGCCCTCTGCCCCCTGAAAGTTGGAGCCACTCCATGCCCATGCGTCTCGCCGCCTCCCTGGTCATCTTCGCCGCCCTTGCCGCCCAGGCCCAGCCCCTCAAGGTCGCCGTCAACGGCAAGAGCGACTACGAAATCATCCTCGCCCCCGACGCCTACCCCATCACCCGCCGCGCGGCTGACGACCTCCAGCAGTACATCGCCAAAGCCACAGGCGCAAAGCTCCCCATCCGCGCCGCCGCCGCACCAGGCCCCAAGCCTGCCATCGTCGTCGGCGCCTGCCCCGCCGCCCAGCAGGCCGGCCTTGACCTCGCCGGCCTTAGACCCGAAGGCTTCATCATCAAGACCGCCGGCCCCAACCTCCACATCGCCGGCCGCGACTCCGACGGCCCGGCTGGCAGCGACCACTGGCGCTTCGGCCCCCAGGCTGGCACGTGGCATGGCGTGTCCCAGTTTCTCGAAAGCCGCCTGGGCGTGCGCTGGTTCTTCCCCGGCGAGATGGGCGAATACGTCCCCAAACGCGACAGCCTCACCGTCGCCCCGTGCGACGAAACAGACGCGCCCAAGCTTATCTACCGCCGCATGGCCTACGTCTACAACAACGACACCCCGCCCGCCCGCCGACAGGAAGTCATTGACTGGCAGCGCCGCAACCGCGCCGGCTTCAGCATCATCTGGAACGCCAGCCACTCCTGGATCGAGCACTTCAAGGGCGAAACCTATTTCGCCAAGCACCCCGACTGGTTCGCCTTGGTCGACGGCCGCCGCCTCGGCCACCGCACCCACGGCCTCCAGATGTGCGTCACCAACAAGGAAGCCCTCGACGAGTTCGCGCGCGTCATCATCGAGTACGGCAAGAAGAACCCCGGCGTCATGTTCCCCCTCAGCCCCAACGACGGCGGCGACCACTGCCAGTGCCCCAACTGCCGCGCCCTTGACACCGGAACGTGGCCCGACGGCCAGCCCAAGATGACCGACCGCTACCTCACCTACTGCAACGAAATCGCCAAGCGCGTCTGCGCCGTGCTGCCGGATCAGCAGTTCGGCTTCTACGCCTACTCCTACTACGCCGAGCCCCCCCAGCGCGTCAAATGGCTGCACCCCAACGTCCATGTCATGGAAGTCATGAACGGCACCCAGCTCTGCTACTGCGACCCCGCCATCCGCGAATACCACCTCACCCAGCGCCTCCTCCCCTGGTCCAAGTACACCAACGGCCGCCTCCACTTCTACGACCACCCTCTTGGCATGGGCAACCTCCAGCTCCCCTCCATGAGCTACAACACCATCCGCGACCTCTACAAGAACCTCAACCAAGCCCGCGTCATCGGCTTCAGCATGAACGTCAGCCCCAGCTTCGGCGCCACGGGGCTCGACAACTACCTCTATCTGAAGATGGCCTGGGACCCCGCCCAAGACATCAGCGCCATCTATGACGAAGCCCTGCGCCTGTGCTACGGCGAAGCCGCCGCCCCGCTCATGCGCAAGTACTTCGCCCTGGTCGAAGAGCGCACGCGCCAGCTCGTCATGAGCCGCGAAATCCCCGAAGACCGCGGCATGGGCGACTTCCGCCGCTTCCCCGCCGTGCTCAACGACCTCTACCCGGCGCTGCTCAAAGACGCCGCGCCCCTCGTCGCCCAAGCCCTTGCCGCCGCCGCTGACCCCGCCCAGCGCGCCCGCGTCCAGCTCCACGCCGACAACCTCGAATACAGCCGCATGACCGTGGACCTCTGGCAGTTGTCCAAAAAGGCACGCGACCCCAACGCCCAGCTCGCCGACGTCGTCGCCGCCCGCGACCTCGCCGTCAAGCGCCTCGCGTGGCTCAAGAAGAACGACCAGACCAACCTCTGCCTCCTCGCGCCGCTCCTCGCCCAAAACAAGAACTTCAACTTCCCCTTCGAGCCCAGCGTCTACGACTACCTCATCGGCGCCAAACAAGGCGCGCAGAAGACCGCCCAGGTCCCCCTCGTTTCCCCAGGACCGGCCGTGGACGGCAAGCTCGAAGACCCCTGCTGGGCTAAGATCCCCGCCCAGCCCGCCAACCTCGACAAGAACACCGCCAAACCCTCGGACGTCAGCACCGAGGTCCGCTTCGCCCGCACCGCCACGCATCTGCTCGTCGCCGTCCGCTGCGCCGAACCGCTCATGGACCGCAACATGGACTCCATCCGCGTCCGCGGCGGCAACGTCTGGGAGGAGAACGAAGTCGAGCTCTTCCTCGACCCCGGCGACACGGGCAAGAGCTACTTCCAGCTTTGCGTCAACTCCCTGGGCACGATCTTCGAAAAATCCTGGCCCAACGGCAAACCCCAGGCCTGGGACTCCCAGGCCAGCGTCGCCGCCCAGCGCGGCAAGGACTACTGGAGCGTTGAAATCTCCATCCCCTTCGCGGCTCTGGGCGTCAAAGAGGTCACGCCCGGCGACGTCTGGGCCGCCAACGTCTGCCGCGTCCGCGCCACGCTCAAGCCCTCCGAATACACCTGCTGGTCCCCCACCTTCGGCGGCTTCCACCAGCCCGAGCGCTTCGGGAAGCTCATGATCCGATAGGCGGTCCCTTCCCCTTGTCCACCCGGAGGTCCCTTTCCCATGCCCCGCTCCCTGCTCGTCCTGGCCGCGCTTCTGTGCGTCTCCCCCCTCGCCTCAGCCGCCGATCTCGATGCCCTGCGCGCCGCCGTCACCTACTACCAGCCCTGCGACAGTCTCAAGCCCAACTATGAAGGCGAGAAGGTCCACCCCAACCCGCAGCTTCAACCCGGCAAGTTCGGCCAGGCCTTTCTTATGGAACAGCGCTGGTCTCTCAACGTCCTCAAAGACCCCACCTTCGAAGGCGCCCCCGCGGACGCCTGGGTCCTCATCGGCTCGCCCCAACGTCTCACCCAGGGCGGCTGGCGCAAATCCGGCTGCTTCCAGATAGACAGCGCCAACTACCTCCGCCAGGCCGTGGACGGACTCAAAAAGGACAAGCTCCACTGCCTCAGCGTCTACGCCAAGAGCCCCGACGCAGGCCAGCTCGTCCTCAGCGCCACCTGCGGCGGCGAAACCGCCATCTTCGAGAGCAAACCCCTTACCGCCGACTACCAGCGACTCCACCTCTCCTTCCGGGCCAAGAGCGTCGCGGCCACGGTGACGTTGCGCGGCAAGGACGGCAAGAAGGTCGTCATCGCCGCCGCCCAACTCGACTCCGGCCGCTCCTGGCCCCGCGACTTTCTCCCCGAGACCAACAAGCCCGCCGGCACGGAATGGGTCGACATCCCCGCCCGGCCCGAAATCTTCAACCCCATGAAAGGCGCCATCGCCTTCTGGCTCCTGCCCAAATGGCTCGACGGCGAATCCGACGGAGGCATGGCCTTCTTCAACGCCCAGACCACCGAGCCCGCCAAGGACTACGCCAGCCGCAAGAACTTCATCTCCATCGGCGCCTATCGCCGCCCCGGCAAGAAAGGCTACGAGAACGCGCTCAACGTCAGCTTCCGCGACAGCGAAGCCAACGCCTTTGGCTACATGCCCATTGATTTCGACAAGAACGAATACAAGCCCGGCGAGTGGATGCACGTTGTCGTCACCTGGAACATCATCCCCGGCCAGGACTCCACCTCCGAGTGCTTTATCAACGGCAAGAAGGCCGGCGTCAAGCAATTCCGCGGCGCCGCCATCGCCCCGCCCCAGGAGATCACCATGGGCTACTCCGGCGGCGCCTACGCCGACGGCCTCATGGACGACTTCTACATCTTCAACCGCCCCCTCACCGCGGACGAAGCCGCCGCCCTCTACACTCTCGGCAAACCCCTCAAATAGCCGCCCCCCCTTGCCGGACGTGTTCGGCCTTTCAGACCCGTCCGGCCTGTCCACCCTCCGCCCACTCCCACCGCCTCAAATCCTCCCCCCACGCCAGCCCCAGGCTCGCGTGGCCGTGGACTTCCATCGTGTTCGGCGCGGAACCGTGGAAGAACAGCAAGTACTTCCCAATCTCCGGATGGCTCCGCATGTCCAGCACAAACCCCGCCGTCAGCCGCCCCCGCGCCCACGGCCACTGCGCCTGCCCCAGCGTCGTCACCCCCTCGTCGCGCCATTCCTTCAGGTCCCGCGACCGCAACACCCCCACCCCGTTCTTCGGCGAGTGAATCACCACATACTCATCCGCCTCCCGGTCCACCAACACGCACACGTTCTCCCCGCACTTCGTCCGCCCCTCATAGGTCCACGTCTTCAGGTCGCGCGAGCTCGAATAGCTCATCCCATTCTGCTTGTAGAAGCACCACCACTTCCCCGGCTCGTCCTTGTCCTCCAGCAGATACGGATCAATCATCCGCCCCATGTCCTTCACGGCCACGTCCGGGCCTTTCACCGCCAGCAACCGCGCCGGCCCCCACCTCTCCAGGTCGTCGCTCTCCATGGTCCACACCCGCGCGTCCTCGGTCCCGAACTCCTCGTTATTCGGCGTCAGGTAGGTCTGCAAGTAGATCACCCACTTCCCGTTGAACCGGATCACGTTGCCCGGACTCGAGTAATTCAGGTTCTGGTCGCGCGGCGTCAGCAGCTCCGGCTCTGACCACGTCACCAGGTCCCGGCTGCGCATCACCCCCAGATACCAGAAGCGCCGGCCGTCCCCTTCGCGCACGACGTGGCTGTAGAACAGCCGAAACACCCCCTCGTGAAACACCACCGCCGGGTCGCGATACGCCACCGTCGCGTTGCCCCGGCGGATGATCGGCGACGGAATGCGCTTCAAGTCAATCACAGCGATTCCTTTCCGCGTCCATCGAACCAATAGGTTCGGAACTCCTCCATGGCGCAGCACACCGCGTCCACGTTCTCCGGCGGCGTCGGCGGGTAGATGCCGCACACCAGCTCCAATCCGCCCCGGCGCGACCCCAGCTTGCGCACCTCCTCCTCGATCAACTCGCGGATCTCCTGCCGCGTCCCGAACGGCACGATGCGCTGCCGGTCCACGTCCAGCCGCACGCTGAACCGCCCCTTGCACACGCGCGCGATGTTGTCGATCCCGTTCACCAGGTCCTGCGGGTTCACGATGTCCACCCCGCACTCCTCGAGGCAGTCCATCAGGTCGAGAATGTACCCGTCGCTGTGCAGGTACACAAGCGCGCCCTGCTCCCGGCAAGGCTTCATCAGCAGCTTGTACGACGGCATGACCCACTTGCGGAACATCGCCGGCGAAATGATGGATGACGTCTGCGTGCCCAGGTCTTCGGCGAACTCCATCACGTCAATCCCGATGTCGAGGTACTGCCTCACCCACACGCTGTTGTAGTGGTCAACCACGCGGATCAGCTCCGCCAGCTCCGGCGCCTCGGTGGCCAAGTCCAGCATCAGGTTCTCGAACCCCCGCAGATACGACAGCCGCAGCAGAAAGAACCCATGCGTCGTCGCCCCCCGCCGCAACGCGCCCAGCCCCAGCTTGCGGCCGAACTTCGCCCGGATCGCCTCCCAGTCCACTGGCCCCTTCTCGCCCGTGGTCAGCGCATCCGGCGCCTGCCACTCCGACATCTTGCCCCAATCGTCCAGCGGGTGCTCCACCACAACCCCCATCATGCCGTTGACGTTCGCCTCCCACACGCAGCCCCACGTGTCGCGAAACCGGCTCCCTTTCACCCGGTCCGGCGCAAAGCGCAGGTTGGCGAAATCGTGCTTGCCCTTCTGATAGCCCGGAAACAGCACAGGATGGCGCAGCACGACCTCTTCCAGTTCCTCGCGCAGCGAGTCCCAGGCCGACATGGAAAGCGACAAGTAGCACGGCATCCATTCCGGCCCTGTCCTGCGCGCGTTACGCACGAAGTTCTCTCGTTCCGAAAGCGCCAATGCCGTCCCTCCAGGTCCTCTATGCGCCGGCGCGAACTGAGCATCCGCGGCGCTCTGTCGTCCACGCCTCAAGTCGCTTCAGCACCTCGGCGCCCGTCGCCGCGTCGCATCGAACAAGACAGTACAGCATGAGCCCCTGGGGCCGCAGAAAGGCGAACAGATCGTCAAGGTCCTGAGGCGCGAAGTAGACCTGAATCGGTTTGCCGCGGTCCTGCAGCGTTGTCAGCAGGTCCCGCCAAGCGAAAGCGCGCGGCCGCCCCGCGCCAGGAACCCACTGAATGGCCGTAATCCCCGGAATCCGGCACAGCGCGTCCACGTGCGCCAGTTCTCCGGGTCCGTCCAGGTGGTACATGGCGCAATCCAGCCGCGACGCCTCGGCCTCGAGCTCAGGCCGCGTCACCAAGTCGAACATCGCTGGCGATATCATGCTCGAAAAATCGCATTGCGTGACACCCCCGCACCGGCTCGACCACGTGAAGGGATAGGTGCTCGAACCGTCCAAGCCCTGCCGCTGGTCGCGTTCGAACCAGAACGCGCGGGACTGCGTCCACACCGCCGTCAGTTCGTCCCGGAAACGACAGACAGGCCCCGGGTTGTCCATGATGTCCAGCATCATCGCCTCCACGCCCCGCATCTGCGACATCGTCGTGACTGCGTCCAGGTGGTCCGGAATCGCCACCAAGTACCGCCCGCGCCCGCGCTCGACGAGCGCGTCCGACACCTCCAGAATCGCCTTGAACGCCGGCGCCTCCGTGTCGAACCGCGGCCGCGGCAAGGCGTCCCAATCCTGAACGAACGGTTCAACCCAGACCGTCCGCTTCTTGCCCCCGGCAAACAGTGGTGCCGCCCCGGCGAAGAGGCCGAGGTACCCGGTGTTGATGCCCCGCCGCGCCAGCGGCGCAGCGTCGCCCAGATAGTCTGTCGCGGCCAACACGTTCTCCATGTCGTCCACCCTGGCCTGCGCGTCAAAGTAGAAACGCTCTGGCGCCACAGCCTCCACCCCGGGTTTCAGAGGCCATCGCAGTTTCTCGCGCCGAGACTCCATCACCACAACCGGACGGTCCAGCACATCGTTGCGCCACCACGCCTCATACCGCGCCCGCGACGCGGCCCAGTCCTGCGCGAACTCCATCGCAGTCCCTCCCAACCCCTCAGCGATCCCTCTCAAAACAACGCGAACGCGGCTGCCGACAGTGGCTGACCATCCGCAAACGGACTTCTCAACGCCCTTCAGCCAACTGGTCAGCCACTAGATGACGGCTGTTCCAAGTCGCTGCCATATTGATCATTGTACCACATAACACTAACAAATCAGGCATGTTAAATTGCAAGAAATGATTCCGCTCCGACGCGCTTGACACTAAGTCCCTGACGTGGTATCATTCATCTGGATCAAGCGGAGTATACCAGTGCCCGAATCGGCTGTCAAATCGTCGCGTCGCCCAGTGCGGTCTTCCCGACAACAGCCCGTCGGCGAGAACAGACTCGCCCCGCCAGAGCGCCCCGCGCCCGCGCCGCATGATCTCCTCCGCGGCGCCGAGGCCAGCCTCGCCGACCCCCCCGCCCCCCTTTGGCGCCAGCTCGCCGCCTGCTTGGCCAGCGAAGCCCGCCGCCTCGGCCCGGGCGCCCGCTTTCCCTCCGAGCGCGACCTCTCCGCGCGCTTCGGCGTCCAGCGCGCCACGGTCCAAAAGGCCCTCGAATCGCTCGCCGCCCAGCACGTCCTCCGCCGCGAGCCCTGCCGGGGCGCCTTTGTCGAAGCCGCCAGCGCCACCGCCCCCATCGCCCTGCTCCAGTTCCACATCCCCTCCGAGCACGACGAGGCCTACGCCACCCACATCCGCGGCGTCAGCCAAGGCCTCGAAGGATCAGGCCGCCCCCTGCTGCCGTCCCTGGTCATGCCCAACGGCTTCTCCGCCGAAATGCTCATCGACTCCCTGCGCGCCACACGCGCCGCCGGGGTCATCGTGGACCGGTTCAGCGTGCCCGGCGACGTGCCGCTCCTGCGCCGCATCCACGCCGAGTTCCCCATGGTCAGCATGAGCAAGGAGCTGCTCGAGATCCCGGTCCCCTGCGTCCAGGTCGACCCTTTCGAAAGCTCCGCCGCCATGGCCCGCTACTTCCTGGAAAAGGGCTGCCGGACGCTCGCCTTCTATGGCCGCCGCAGCGCGCACATGAACCTCTTGCGCAGGCACGAGGCCTTTCTCACCGCCAGCCTCGCCCTAGGTGGGCCGCGACCCTTGGTCCTCGAAGAGGCGGAAGACATCACCGCGGCCCCGAGCTGGCCCAGACCCGTCGGCGTCTACGCCCCCCTGGGCCGCGAAGCCAGCAGAGCCCTCAAGGAATGCTCCGCCGCCGGCATGCGGTTGGGCCGCGACCTTTTCATCGGCGTCAGCCCCCCCGCCCACGGCGCCTCCAAATACCCCGGCATGGCCCTGGCCGTGCGCGACGAAGAACGCTTGGGCCGCGAAGCAGCCCGCCTCATGCTGCGTCATCTGGAAGGACGCGCCGATCCCCGCGAGATTGTCAACGTGCCAGCCACGATCGTGTTGCCTCAGCAGGGAACCGCCGAAGTCGGGGGCCGGCCATGCGCGGCCGCGGACTGACCGCGCCTGCGCGCCCCCGCTTCCGCGACAGCGAGAGAGGAGACCCAGGATGAAAAGACTAGCCAGGCGCATGCGCCCCGCCTTCACCCTCATCGAGCTGCTTGTCGTGGTCGCCATCATCGCCATCCTCGCCGCCATGCTTCTCCCCGCCCTTTCCGCCGCGCGCGAAAAGGCCCGCCGCGCCTCCTGCGTCACCAATATCAACCAGCTCGGAAAGGGCCTGGCCAGCTACACCGGCGACTACGGCGGCTATCTGCCCTCGTGGGCCGGGTGGGGCTCTCAGAACTGGTGCGGCGTCAACAACGGCACGATCATCGAGCCCCAGAGCAAGCGCCCCGTCTGCGCGTACGCGGACAAAGGCGGCGGCGTGGGCCAGCACTTTCACCTCTCCGACACGCCAAGCGGCTCCACCTACCTCAGCGCCGCCTTCGCCGGCCGCGCCGGCGACACCACCATCAACACCAACGCCCTCTGGAGCGGCATCGCCGCGTCGGTCATGACCGACTGGCGCTGCGTCGCCTTTGGCTTCAAGCCCGCCTCCGCCGGGTTTGCCTCTGGACTCAACCACGGCCCCAACGGCCTTGGCTTGCTCCTGACCAGCGGCTATATGCCCGACGCCCGCACGCTCTACTGCCCCAGCGGCGCCAGCATGTTGCTCGACGGCCCCTACGGCGCAGGGTACGATTACAGCCGCGGCTACGGCAAAGGCAGCATGGCCGACTGGCAGACCGCCGGCGGCTTCGGCGCCGAAACGCTCATGTACGGCGCCTGGAAACCCATCACCGCCAACTCCACCAGCCACTATCTCCTTGGACATTACGCCTACCGCGGCGTGCCCCTGCTGATGAAATACCCCCATTGCCGCACGCTGGACAACATCTACTACTACGTGCCCGGCATTCGCCCCCGCGTCTTCATCCGCAACCTCCAGCCCATCTTCCGCACCGAGCGCGAAGCCGGCAATCGCGCAATCATCTCCGACACCTTCAGCAAAGGCGGCAACTTCGACGCGCTGGCCAGGGACAACAACCCCTACCACAACAAGACCCCAATCGAAAACTCCCGCGCCATCGCCGGCATGGGCATCACCGCCCACCGCACCGCCTACAACGTCCTATACGGCGACGGACACGCCGCCGTGTTCGGCGATCCTCAGGAGTCCATCGCCTGGCACACGCAAGCCACCTCCACGGGTATCGTCGCCGACTTCTGGAGCTACAACATGCTCATGTCCAACGTCGGCAACCACAACCGCGACGCCTTCTGGCGCTTCTTCTACGCCACGGCCAGCCTCAGCGACAACTACTCCGCCCACACCCCGTGGGCCGTCTGGCACGAACTCGACGTCGCCGGCGGCGTGGACGCGGGCGTGGACCCCTGAGCCGCGCCGCAAGGAGCCGCCAAACCCGCACCCCTGCCATGCTCCCTATGCTTCCCATCACCACCCCACCGCCATCGCGAACCCGGCCTCAAAGGGCCAGCCCATAGACGCCAAGCGCAGCTCACGCTTGCAGGCCGGGGTCGCATCCCCGGCGGCGGCCAGCGCCCGCTCCGCGCCGCGCGCGCAGCAGCTCGGGCGTCTC
>CAYYEE010000124.1:0-10440 GCA_964470775.1 uncultured Planctomycetota bacterium
GGAAGGACCAGAGCCCGGCCTTGGCCAATTCGCGTTTCAAGCCCTCCACACCGCCCTGATCGAGGGCGCGACGTTGCGCGTTGTCGAGGTCAACAACCGTGAGCTTGCGGGCGCCCCAGCCTTCTTCCTCCAGGTGCTGCCGGAATGTGTATCCTCGGCCACGCATGGACTTGAGTAGTTGTGACATGAGTGAGGCTCCTAGTGGAGGCGCTGCCATCACGCCGCCCAGAAATCACGGGCGATGCACACGGTGTCGCCCCGGATGAAGAGCAGGTCCTGACCGCGAACGCGAGGCAGGGAGACCGGGCCGTTCAAAATCTTTTCCGTGGCTCCGGTCTCTAAGTCGTAGCTGAACAGGCCGTTTTGGCTGGCCAGATAGAGGGAGCCATCGGCTCCGAGAAAAAGGACGGCGCCTGGGCTGGAGAGTTCCGGTCCGGCTTCGCGCGAGCCTGCCACGCTCCCTGTGTCGGCGCTGATCTGGAAGAGGCGATCGTTGACCCGCGCCAGGACCATCTCCTTGAACACGGCGCTGACATGAACCGACTCCGCATCCGGCGCGGGCCGCGCCGTCCAGACCACCTCTTCCTTGTCGATGTCGAAGGCGTAGAGGCCGGCCGGGCCTGGCGCCGGTGGGGCGGAGTTGCAGTCGGGCCACACGGTTGTGCCGCCGTAGATGCGGCGAGTCGCGGCGTCGAGGACTATGCTCGTGGGGTTGTGGCCAGGGATCTGTCCGCGCCAGACCTTGCACGCGCCGGACTCCGTGTCCACGCGCGCCAATGCGCCGTCGTACTTGCCGTATCCCGCGTGCGTGGCTATCCAGAGATGACGCCCCTCGCCACAGAGCCCTACGGGCCGCATCTGTTCGTGGCCGATGTCGGCGAAGGGGCGGGGGTTTTCCGGCCATTCGCCGCCGCGTTCCGGCTCGTAGCGTGTGATCTCCGCGCCGCCGTAGCACCCCAGCCAAAGCGTGTCGCGGAACCACAAGGCCGTGGATGCCTGGCCGCCGTGCTTCTGACACGGCCGGAAGTTGCGCCCTTCGCCGGTGGCCATGTCCAGTTCCTGGAAGGAACTGTTGATGAAGGTCGTGGTGAAGACGCGGGTCCCCGAAGCCGGGGCGAGAGCGCACACGCGAGGATGACCGTAGTTGTCCAACTCGGCCACGAGGCGAAGGGAACCGTCGGGGCTGTATTCGCCAATCTCGCCAAACTGGCTCAAGGCCAGCATGCCGCCCTCTGGCAGTTCGGCGAACATGGTCTCGAACACCGCTCGGCCGCACTGGCGGGGGAATCGCCTCAGCCGAGCCTCCCACTGGCCCCGGTCGTTGAGCGCGTACAGCGGCTCGTCCTCGCCACGGCTGGCGAAGAGCCGGCGAGTCTTCTCGTCACGGAAGGTCTTCCACTCTCCGCGCGAGTCGGGGTAGGGGAGGGAGCCCGCGGGCTGGAAATCGGGCCAGGAAAGGAGGGCAACGTGGTCCGGCTGAGGCACTGCGTAGAGTCCTTGAGGGGTGAGCGTGGAAGCGGGCGGGAGGAAGTTGCTCTTGCCGGTCAGGCGAGACACGTCAACGGTGGCCGTCTGGCCGTTGCGGGGGTCGAGGCGAATGAGTTCGGCGCCGGGGACCATCATGGGAATGATGACCGTGCCGTCCGGCGCCGCCTGAAGGAATTTGCCGTAGTGATTGGTCTTGCTGACCGGGGTGATCATGGCCTTCACTTCGCGGCGGCGCGTGTCGTAGACCATGACGTCGCCCGGAGTCGCGGAGCAGACCAGGAGCCCATCCTTTGTCACCACGGCGGACCAGTTGATAATCTTCAGGGGCACGTCGGCAATGAAGGCGATCTGTCCAGCGTCCAGGTCCACCTGAGCGACCTTGCCGCCCGTGAACACCACCCATGCGAAGCCTGGCTCGGTGGCCGGGGCGAATGAATAAGTCCCTTGGGTTCCCTCTGGCAGGGGGAACACCACTGATTGCCCGTTGCGGTCGAAAACGTAGAAGGCGCCGCCCCAGGTCGCTGATAGGTAGCGCATCTGACCTGAACGCGTGGCGGCTGGCACGATGGGCACGTTGACGAAGGACAGTTGCGTCCTGGGTACGCGACAGGACTCGATATCTACCTTGGGATGGGCCATCTCGCGACTTCTCCGTCACATGGACGACATAGGAGCAGGCATTATACCGCATCCGCTTCGCATGACCATGACTACGGGCTTGCTTCGAGCCGCTACTACGGGGGGAGACTCCGCCGCCGGGCCACGCCCAGCGCCCTTAAACTTGTCTCTTGCGCTTTGCGCTGTCAAGGCCTATCCTATACCAATAGGAAGATTAATCATGTTGGGAGAGCCGAAGAGGCACGTGACAGATCAATGGAGATGACTTGACATGGGCAACCGCATCAGGTTTGACAAGGCGTGCGGGGGCGCCGTTGCCGCGTTTTGGCTGGCCGTGTCCACGGCGTGGAGCCAGGGCTTTCTGGTCAAGGACGGCAAGCCTTGTGCGGAGATCGTCATCGCGGAGAAACCGGCCCGCATGACCAAGCTGGCGGCTGCGGAGTTGCAGAACTACGTTGAGAAGATCTCGGGCGCCAAGCTGTCGGTCGTCACGGCGCCCACCCAGGGCTGTCCGGCCCGCATCTTCGTTGGGCAGAGCGCTCACACAAAGGTGACAGCGGAGGGGCTGACCGATGGCGCCTTCCGCATGGTCTCAGGTCCGGACTGGCTCGCCCTTGTGGGAACGGACACGGACTTCACCCCGCGCGAGCCCTACGCCAAGTCCGCCGCGGACCGGCCGCGGGTTCAGAAGGAGTGGGATGCCCTCACAGGCTCGCGCTGGGGCAGCACAACGTTTTCGGTCTTCAAGGGCTACAACGCGGCGCTTGGCGTCTGGTCGCAGGACGAACGCGGCTCTCTGAACGCCGTGCATGAGTTCCTGAGGTCACTGGGCGTGCGCTGGTACATGCCCGGTGATTTTGGGGAGATCACGCCGAAGCTCAAGACGATCGCCCTGCCTCAGGTCAACAAGACGGTGCGGCCGGACTTCGCCATTCGTGACATGTCCTTCTATGGCAAGCCTTTCGTTTTTGCCTCTCCCGAAGAGGTCATGTGGCAGATGCGACTCGGGCTCAGTTCCAAGGAGGGCCTGGGCGGACACGGCATCCACTACGTGATCAATCACCCCAACACCAAGACGGCGCATCCTGAGTACTATCTCCTGGCCGGCGGGAAGCGAGACACAGAGACCCGTGGAGCCGGCAGGCCGTGCCTCTCATCGCCAGGTCTGATGAAGTCGAACGTGGAGTTCGCCCAGGCCGTGTTTAAGATTTATGACAGCGATTGCGTTTCTGTCATGCCCACGGACGGCTATGTCAGCATATGCCAATGCGACCTTTGCAAAGGCAAGGACACGCCCGATCGCGGCTTTGAGGGCAGGCTGTCCGACTATGTGTGGGCGTATGTGAACGGCGTGGCCAAAGAAGTGTACAAGACGAATCCGGACAAGAAGATCTCGTGCTATGCCTACACCTCGTATCTGTTGCCGCCGGAGAAGATCGAAAAGCTCAGTCCCAACATCATTGTTGGCATCTGTCAGTGGCGCAGTGGGTTCTACAACACCGAAACCCGCGACATGTACCGCAAGCTGCGCAAGGATTGGCTGGCCAAAATGCCGTCGCCTGGGATCTTCATCTGGGAGTATTACCTCCACGGACGTCCGGGCAGGGCCTACGAAGGACTGCCCGCCGTGTTCCCGCGATTAATCGCCGATGACCTTCGGTCACTCAAAGGCATCTGCCGGGGCGAGGGGATCGAGGTCTATCGCACTATGAGCAAGGCCGTTGACCCAGACCCGGCCCTGGCCACGAACCACCTGAACTGCTACGTCACCGCACGTCTGTGGTGGGACGTCACGCAGGACTTGGACGCCATGCTGGACGAATACTATCGGTTGTTCTACGGGCCGGCGGCTGGCCAGATGAAGGCATTCATCGAGTATGCCGAGACGAACTGGATGAAGGCCATGAAGGACGCGGCGATCATCGACAAGCTGTCCGACCTTCTCTCCTCCGCGCAGAAGGCGGCGGGCGACACGATCTACGGGAAGCGGATCAACCTGATCGCCGAGTACACAAAGCCGCTCAAGCAGAAGCGCGACCAGCTCGCGAAGGGCCGCGACGATGCCCCGAAGGCGCGCGCCTACCCGCGCTATGGCGTGACGCCCAAGATGGACGGCAAGCTCGACGATCCCTTCTGGCAGGGCATGGCTGTGTACGGCCTGAGCGATCTGATCACTGGCAAAAAGGTCAAGAACCCCACGACTTTCCGCATCGCCCTTGCCAACAACTCCGTGTACTTCGGGATCGAGTGCATGGACTCGGACATGAAGGGCATCAACATCGGCGCGAAGGATAACGAGGATATGAACCTCTGGAACGGGGACGCCATCGAGATCCTGCTTGAGACGCAGACGCATTGTTACTACCAGATCGCTATCGGCCCGTCCGGAGCCATCGTGGACGCGGACCGCAAGGAGAGGATTGACACGCGGTGGTCGTCGCAGGCCAAAGTCGCGGTCTCGCGAGGTGACAAGAGCTGGACTCTGGAGGTTGAGATCCCGGTGGCTGGAGACACGCAGGAGGAAGTGGACGCTCTGAACGGTGTTTCCGGGCGTCTGCCCAGCGGAGCGCATCCGTGGTACTTCAACGTGTGCCGCCAGCGGATTCGCGAAAATGATCGCGAGTTCTCAGCTTTCTCGCCTACAGGCAAGACGGCGTTTCATGACGTGATGAAGTTCGGTCAGATTTACGTTCGCTAGTGTTGTGTCTCGAAAATAGCTTTGCTGTTTTATGAGGCGCAACACCAGGCCCACAGGGCACACTCAGATACTGGAGCAAGACGATGGACATGCCATACCGTCAGTTGACGCCAGCCGAATCCTTGAAAGTTTACGCGGACTGGCTTTTGGAGCAGCGCGTCGAGCAGCCCTGGCCCTTCCTGCGCTGCCTTGAGCGTGGCGACCAGAAGGCCGAATGGTACATGATCTTCTACCCCATGCGCGCGCTCATGCTTGCGTCTGACTTGCTGGGCGACGCGCGCTATCGCGAGGCGGCATTCCGCTTCGTTGACCTCTACATTGAGGAGCAGTTGCCCAACGGCGGGTTTACCTCCAACTTCCGACGTCGTCCTACGTCGAGCCTGAGCAAGGCCGAGTTCCACGAGATCCTGCGCACGGGCAAGGTGAATCTTGCCGACAATGGCTCGAACGTGACCGCGGTGATCCATGCGGCCAAGGCCGCTCCGGAGCCAAGGCGCTCGCGCTACCTGGCCGCGGCGCGCAAGTGGCTGGATGAATGGGTTCCCCTGTGGGCGCTGCCGGAGGGGGGGTATGGCAACGGCATCTGGTGCGGCCACAAGATCAACTCGCCCTATACTTGCGCCATGGGCACGGTGGCCACGGCGCTTTCTGCTTTTGGTCTGGCGACCGGCGAGGCCGAGCCAGTCCAGAACGCGGAGCGTTGCATGCGTTTCCAGTGCGATCAATGGCTCCCCGATGGCCGGCCCATCAACCTTGACTGCTATCCCCTTCCGCGCAAGACCGCGATGAACGATTACGGCCACAGCTTCTACCTTATCGAGGGCATGTGCTGGACGCACAGGGCGTCGAAATCTTCGGAGACGCGTTCGATCATCGAGAAACGCCTGACGGAGTGGATCTTCGGCAAGGAGGGGCTGCTGTCGCAGTGGCGGGAGTCGTGGTTCAATTTCCAGACGACGGCCTACCCGCCCGAGAGCGGCGAACTGCCCATGTCGCGTCTCTGGCTGCGGCCGGGCTGGGAGCTGGCCAAGTCGAACGGCATCCCCCACGCCTTTTTCTATTATCTCCGCCACGTCAACGACGAGCCCAAGCTCCGGGAGAAGGTGGAGCGGGGCGTGCGCTACCTTTCGCACCCGCTCAAGGCGCGCATGAGCGGCGTCTGCTCCGACCCGGAGGAGTCCTATGGCTCCTTCGCGGTCCAGGCCGCCGGATTCGCCGGTCTGACCTTGGCTGAGGCGGTCAAACAGGACTCGGTGTTCGACAGCGTGGTCTAGCGGCCTGTCGAAAATGTCGCGCCTGTTCCAGGGACACGTTGCGATCCCGCCGTTGGCGGGCTGATGCGCTATGTCCCCGCCGACGCGGTGTCTTTTACAACGGGCTCCTAGCCGCCGTTGAGGACGTTGCGTTGGCGCGGCGGCGCTGCGATAATGTCGCGGACCATGGGCCGGGCGACCTTTGACCGCTGTGGAGCGAATACGTTGAAGAATCCCATTATCCTGCACGTGAACTGCGTGGAGCAGGGGCAGACGATTGAAGAGATGTGCGAGCGCGCGGTGGCTTGGGGGTGCGACGGCATCGAATTCCGCCGCAAACGCGCCGGCGTGGAGGAGACACCCGAACAGTACCTGGACGCGATCGCGCGCGCCCAGAAGCGGACGGGCATGAAGCGCGTCCAGTTCGGCGGTCCAGGCCCCAATCTCATGTCAATGGACGCGGCCGAGAGGCGCCGCAGCCTGGATGAATGCGCCGCCTTCTATCGCGCCGCGGCCAAGCGTTTCAAGCTGACGGTGTGCAACACCATGACCGGAACCGTGGTGGCGCCGAATGCCCATTACCTCGAGTTCGACAAAAACGGCTCGGCCGTGGCCACGGAAGAGCAGTGGGCTTGGGCCGTCGAAGGCTTCAAGGAGTTGGGCGCGCTGGCGCAGGAGCTTGGGTTCAAGTTCGCGTTCGAGACGCACAACTGCTTCATTCACGACCTGCCTAGCCCTACCTTGCGCCTGGTGGAGCGCATCGGGTCGCCGAGCGTCGGCGTCAATTTCGACTACAGCAACATCTGTATTAATCCCGCGGGATGTTCGCTCGAAGAGGCCTTCGGCACGCTCAAAGATTACATATTTGAAGCTCACCTGCAGAACTGCTTCAAATTGCATGTTCAGAAGTACTATAACTTTATCTCCTGCGGACTCAAGGATGGTGTGATCAACGTGCGCAAGGAGATCAGGCTGCTCAAGGAGGCGGGTTTCAATGGACCGCTCGTTGTCGAGACCCCGCGCGACGGCGACCGGGAGACGTTCGCCCAAGAGGACCTGTCCACGCTGAGGCGACTCCTGGCCGAAGAGTGGGCGGAGTGAGGTTGGGCGAGCAGGACTCACGTTTCCTGCTCCCTGAGCAGGCGCCTACGGGACCGGCGTTGGCCCTAAAGTTGAGCCGCGTTGGGCCCGCGGGTCCGTGTAAGCGGGGAAGGCGGAGCGGAGCCACAGGTCGCCGTTGATCGCGGCGGACAAGGCCACGACCACGGCAAAACCGCACGCCAGCCATCCACGCCATGCGCGCCAGCGGTGGAACGGGGGCATATCAGCCTGGGCCGCCCACCTGCTCGGTGGCCGCACCCACATCGCCGCCAGGGCGGCCAATGCGCACAGCGAGGCCGCGACTCCCCATCGGAAGCTGGCTGGCTTGAAGACCATGCGGACCTCGTGTTCGCCTGGACCTACGAAGACGCCGCGGAAGAGAACATCGGCAGGGAGCACCTTCGCCGGCTGGCCGTCAACGCTTGCCCGCCAGCCCGGATACCAGGTGTCCGCGAGAACGACCAGAGCCGGCGCGGCGGCGCACACGGAAAGGGTGACGGACTCCGGCGTGGCGTGCGTGATGAAGACGCGCTCCGGTTCAGCGTTCGCTGGTTCACGCAGCGAGGCGGCCTCCGTTGGGGAGCACTCGACAACCGCCTCGCGCAATGGGTCGGCGACTAGAGGGAGGGCGGCGGTCGCGGCGCTGGCGTTGGCCGCGGCCCGAACGCGATGGACCAGCCACGCGCGCGGCGAGGAGAAGCGCTTTTCGTAGAGGTTGATTGTTCCTCTGTCGGTGTGGACGGAAGCGACAAGGCTCCCGATCTGTGGGCTCCATTCCCGGTCAGCAAGATGGTATTTCGGCACGGTGACCGCGGCCTTCCAAGGAGCCTTCGACGTCCAGAACAGGTTGAAGCGCCGCGTTCTCACGGCCATCTGCCCGGACGCGCTGCGCAGGCCGAACATGACCGCAGTGTTGTCTGGAACGCTCTGAAGGGCCTGGGAGTAATCGAACTGATTCAGAGCCCACCCCGGTTCCTTGTAGAGGTCCCGTATTTCAGGGCGCAGCCCCCCGTTCCAGAAGCGCTCATTTCCCTGGACGCGCTGAAGGGCCATGGCGAGAGGGGGGGGGTGGCTCCAATAGCTTGGCGAGACGGTGGGCAGGCGCCCGGCAGTCCAGAGCAGAGCATCCAGAGACACCAACCCCACCAGCGCCCATGAGATAGCAGAGGAACGCTTGGAGAGACGAGCCGGCAGGAAGAGGATGGCGCACGTGGCGAGGGCGAGAAGACAAAGACGCAGCGCAATATCGCGAATGGCCTCGGCGCGCGTCAGAGAACGCAGGCCGCCCCCCCCAGCGCCCGTTTCGACAAAGAAGGCCGCGCCATAGGCCGCAAAGACCATGGCGACAGCGCCGGCCACGCACAGCCAGAAGACACGCAGCGTGCGGCTCCGTGCGTCGCGGGGGCAACCCGCGCCCAGCGCGTCGACACCGCGCGCAGCGAGGGCGCAGACCGCGAACACCGTGAGGAAGAGCATTCGCGCCGGGACGCGGAAGGACTCCAGAACAGGCAAGCGGCTCAGGATGGGCCAGAAGAAGGAGTAGCTGCCCAGAGCCCCTGCAAGACCCGCCAGCGCCATGGCCACGAAGAACGTGCCACGACGACCAGGCGAGCGCGCGGCCCCGAACAGGGCGAGAAGCGAGGTGACAACCCCGACAAAGCCGCCCATCTCGTGGATGGGGATATGACGATCGAGCCACTGGGTTCCCAACATCCGGCTCCCGAACACGTCAGGGAAGAGCAGCGTGGGGGCGAGGCCGGGCGGCCATGAGCCTGAGATGATTTCCTCCGCGGGGATGCCTGAGGCGCGGGTGGAATCGTACAGCAGTTCGAGACTGGGGATGATCTGCACGCCGGCCAGCGAGGCGCCGAGTCCGTAAATGACCACCAGCGCGGCCGTCGCGCGCCCGACGCGCTTGCGCCGGGGCAGGTCCGCGAACGCCCGCCAGGCGCGGAAGAAAACCCAGGGCGCCAGCCCAAGGGCCGTCATCATGGCGAACTGCTGCTGCCCAGCCAAAACTTGTACGGCCACGACCGCGGAACCGGCCAGCAACCAGCGGAACCGGCCGCTCCGAAAGGCGTGGTCCACGATCCAAAAAAGCAAAGGCGCCCACGCCATCTGATGGAGAGGGCAGGTATGGATGAGACGTTGGGTCACAAACGCGTTGTGCCCAAGCGCGAGCGCCCCCACGGCTGCGCCCTCGGGCCCAGCGAGCGTGCGGAAAAAGAGGTACCCGGACAGGCACAGCGCCAGCAAATGCCCGACCGTAGACAGGTTGAACGCCGCCCAGGAGGGCAGCCAGGGGAAGAGAAGCAGGTTGAGCGGGTAGAGGGCTCCAGCCTGGCCTTCGGCGAAGATGGGATAGCCGCAGTAGATGGCGTCGGTCCATAGAGGGAACGCGCCACGAGCGATCGCCTCGCCATAGAAATGGCGGAAGGGCAGTCCAAGCTCTGTGATGTCGAAATGATACAGTGCCCGCTGAAAGGTCACCAGAGGCCAGAACGCTGCTGCGATCAGCCCGGCGATGAGCGCGCAAGACGCCAGGTCGCGACGTCCAAGGGGCGGGGGGGTGGGGACAGATTGCGGAGATGCCGCGCCTTCTTCTGCCTGTGTGGTCATGCGGAGATTATATCGCGCAGCGGGGGAAGAGTCATGGCCGGGCGCACACGCGGTTGAGGCGGGGCCCTTGCGGAGTGGGCGCCACCTGTCACGAGGCTTTGTTTACTTCCGACCGAAGCAAGCCAGCTTCCGGGCGTCGTTCGCGGGGTACAATTCCGGGCTTGGGGGCGGCCTGCGCGCCTGCAATGGTGACGTTTTTGAGACAGGCGACGGCGCGCGGAAGAAGTAAATAGGGCGCAAAGCCGCCGTCCTGGCCGCGCTAAGGCTGCGTGGCCAGGACGGCGGTGAAGAGGCGGGTTACGCGTTGCGCGCGGCGGCGGTGACCGTATTGCGCAGCAGCACGGCCACCGTCATCGGGCCGACGCCGCCGGGAACGGGGGTTATGTACGAGGCCACTTTGCTGGCCGCGTCGTACTCGACGTCGCCTACAGTGATCATTTTGGGCTTGCCCTTGTCGTTCAGCACGGGCTTGCCGTCCGGGCCCTTTTCTTGAATGCGGTTGATGGCGATGTCAATGACGATGGCGCCGGGCTTGATCATGTCCGCCTTGATGAGCCCGGGCACGCCGGCGGCGGCCACGAGCAGGTCGGCGCGCTTCGTGTGGGAAGCCAGGTCTCGGGTGGCGATGTGGCACACGGTGGTCGTGCAAAAGTGGGCCATAAG
>CAYYEE010000125.1:0-10423 GCA_964470775.1 uncultured Planctomycetota bacterium
GTCGGCGGGGACATGGCGCCTCAGCCCGCCAACGGCGGGATCGCAACGTGTCCCACGAACAGACGCGACATTTTCAGCAGGCCGCCAGGCGTTCCATCGCCTGCTACTGGGCAAAGCGCCACACGCCGAACAGCTTGGGCGCGTGGAAGCCGGCCTCGATCGCGTTCCACGCGCTGACTTCGCGCGGGTCTGGCTTGCGGATGCGGCAGATGTTGCCGCGCCACGCCTTGCCAGCGGGCGCCTCTTTGAGGCCGAGGCTGGCGAAGGGGATCACGATCTCCACGGTCCACGCGTCCTTGCCCAGCTTGGTGGCGCTGTCCATCTTCAGATTGTAATCCTTCTCGATGGCCACGTCGTCATAGCGCGCGTTGCCCGGCGTAATGGCCACGTGCCAGTACGTCTCCTCGAAGTTCGGCCGCTGGCCGATGAACAGCTCCACCGTGTCGTCGGTGAAGACGCCCGCGCTGTCCAGGCCTTTGCTCGACATCAGAATCTTGTCCATGCGGCTTTCGCGGCACTCGACGCCGATGTAGAGCGCCTTGTCGTCGTACATCATGCGCACGAGGGTCTGTTGCGCAGCCAGAACGCGCGAGCCCTGAAGGCGGAAGTCGGTGGCCACGGCGGCCTGACTCCAAGCCGGGTCGTTCAGCCCGCCGTCCAGCGCCAGGGGCGGCATGCCGGGCTTGACGCGGGGAATCACGAGCTCGCGCCTTTCCGGCGAGAAGACCAGCTTCATCTCGCCGTTCGGCCCCAGCTTCATCTCCGGTCCCAGCGAAATCCCGGCCGCGCGTTCCTTGAGGAACGCCCGGTAGCCGGCCTCGTTCTTGTAGAACGGCGACTTCTCGGCGTTGGCGATGAGCCCGCAAGCGCGCAGGTTGTAGTGCATGACCACGAAGATGTCGCCGAGCATGTTCAGCCGCTTGCGCTGCGCGCCGGTCATTTTCTTGGCCGCGGCTTCGGCCCACAGCTTCTCGAACTGGGCCAGCCGCGGCGCGTAGACCTGCCTCATGCACTCGTAGTCCACGTCATAGTCCGGGTCGCGTGGTTTCTCATAGGCGCGGATGTAGGCCGACAGCCCCTCCTCGGCCAGGGCGTGAATCTTCGCCACCACGGCGCCCGCTTCGGGTCCGTAGGCCCGATCGAGGAACTCCTTGTACTCCGCGTCCACGTCCGCGTCCGGGTTCCACATGAGCCTGGCGATGAGGTAGTTGGTGGCCATGCCCTCGCCCCAGGCGGTGTGGCCCGTGGTGTGGCACATGAGGATCCCGTTCTTCTTGAGCGCGGGGTAGATCATCTTCATGATGCCCAGCCCTGGCGGAAGCACAGCGCCGAACTCGTTACGCATCCACGTTGAGTAGTCCGACCATCCCAACCGTTTCGCGACCTTGGCCCACTCGGGCAGGAACGCCTTGAACTCCTGAGAGCGCGCCGGCTTGTAGTGCTTGTAGCCGTAGGCGTTGAGCTGGGCGATGTCCAGCATCACGTTCGGCTCGATCGGGATGGGCGTGTCCAGCGGATAGAGGTAGTTGCGGTAGATGAGCCCGCCCACGATGCGATCCGGGTACTGCTCCTTTACGATGCGGCCGACGCCGTTATAGAAATTCAGGATGAGCGGGGTCAGCGACTTGCCCACGCCCCCGAAGTTGTTCCACTTGCCCTTGTCGCCCCTCAGCGTCAGCTTTTGACACTCCGGGCAGTCGCAGCCGTCGTAGCCGTCGCTGGGCGACAGGCTCTGATGCTGCTTCTTGGGGTCTTTGGCAAAGGCTTCCATTACCGACTCGGCATAGGCGCGGATCAGGCCTGGGTTGGACGCGCAGAAGGCGACGTCCTTCTCCTTTACGGCGGGGACCGGGTCGCGCGTGCCGTCGGCCCTCATGCGAAGATACTCCGGGTGGGCCTTGAGGACGGACAAGGGGGGGTGGTCGTCCCACGAGTGGCCGAAGCTGATGCGGTAGCGCTCGTGCACGCCCTGGCGCGCCTTCCACTCCTGAACCGTCTTCTCCGTGTCGTAGACGTAAGGAATGGAGCGGTACTGGAAGCCTGGCTGGTCCTGGATGTTCAACTCCGCCACGACGAGGTCGGCGTTTGTGGGGATGTCTTCGCCATCGGGGCCGGGCATGAGCCACCGCACGCCCGTAACGCGTTCCAGAAACTTGTACGCGCCGTAGAGCGTGCCTTCGCTGGTGCAGCCGCGCCACTTTTCCTGGCCGGGCGCCACGTCGCGGCCCACAATGAAAATGTCCTGTCCCCGCGTGCGCAGGACGTGCGCCTCGTAAGGCAGCTTGTCGGCGTGGATGCCGGCCTGCTCGGCCGCGGCGGAGGCGCCGACAAAGATGGCGGGCGAGGCGGGTTCGTTGCGGATGGGGAGTTCAGCGCCGGTGGATGCCTTGATGACGCGCTGAATCTCCCGCGCGGCCAGTTGAGCCGACGCAGGCGCCTTGGCGTCGACCACGATGCTGTGTTTGGATGCGCCGGCCTTGACCAGAGCGATGCCAGCGGCCTGGGCATGGGCCAGCCAGACACCCGCTGCGAGCGCCAACGCCCAACCGATGCGTTTTGTCATGAACCTCACTCCTCATGTCTCGTCGGATGTGTCGAACACGTCGGACGGACTAGCGGGCGGAACCGCCCCGCCAAAAGCCCTTGCAATTTCCACCCAAACGATGTAAACTTTACACCGGAGATGAATATAACGTCGCCCTAGCCTCATGTCAAGGGAACCGGACGGACAGGCGCCATCTGGAGGACGCAACCTCATGTCCATCGTGGAGATCGCCAAACGCGTCGGTGTCTCGTGCGCAACTGTCAGCCGCGCGCTCAACAACCCGGAAAAAGTGCGGCCCGATACCTTGGCGCGCATCCGCGACGCGTGCAGCGCGCTTGACTTCCGGCCTCGGGTCGTGCCCAACAATATTAAAGTGGTGTGTCTGGCGCTGTCATCGCCGCGCCACATCTACCTGAGCGATAGCATCATCATCCGATCGGCGGTGGCGTTGCTGGGGCAAAGGGACTGCCAGACCTCGCTTGCGCTGCTATCCGAGCTTGACACGCTTCCCGACATGTTCCGGCGCGCCTTCATCGGCTTCTTCCATGAAGATGACGAGGCCGTCTTTCCCGTGGTTCGCCGGCTGGCCGAGCGCGCGCCGTTTGTGGCCATCGGCGAGACCACGGAGTCGGTGTCGCCCCGGGTCACGTGCGTCGGGTCGGACCACGCGCAGGGCATAGGCCTGGCCATGAGCCACTTCTTTGAGCGCAAGCACCGGCGCGTGGGGTTTGTGGCGTCGGGCCGCACGGGACGGGGCTACCAGGAGAGGTTCGAGGCCTACCGCCAGTTCATGGAGCGCGAAAACGAATACGACGACGCGCTGGTGTTTCGCAACGACGGCCGGTTCATGATGGAGGGTCTGCGCCGCATCTGCCAGGCGGGCGCCACAGCCATGCTCATCGCCGAATCCGAACTGACGCTGCAAACGCTGTACTTCCTCGAGATGCTGGGCAAGGAGACGCCCAGGGATGTTTCCGTTATCGCCATCGAGGGATCGGGCGGGCCGGGGTTCCTCTATCCCCCGCTCACATGCGTTGTGCAGCCCCTGCCTCAAGTCGCCGAACTGGCCGTCAATTGTCTGATGGATCAGATGGATGGAAAGCCCGCCCCTCCCAAGCGCCGGCTCACGGCTCCCTATGGTCTGGCCGTGAGAGAGTCGGTGCGAACCCTGTAACCGTTTCTCTTTGGAGTCGAGAACCGCCGTGTCCAGCCGCGCGCAACAGAAGACGATTCGTGGCGTCATTGTGCCTGTCATCACCCCCGTGGACGACGAAGACCGTGTGGACGAAGCCGCGTGCCGCGCGGTCATCCGCCGCTGCCTCGACGCGGGCGTGGACGGGATTTTCGCCGGTGGATCAGCCGGCATGGGCCCCCTGCTGACCGAGACGGAGTGGCGGCGGGCCATGGAGACGGCGGCCGCGGAAGTCAACGGCCGCGCGTGGTTGTTGGGCGGAGTCATCGCGCCTTCAACGGCCGTGGCTCTGGAACGCATCCGCTTTCTCGAACGCGCGGGCTATCGCCATATGGTCGTGACGCCCACGTACTACATCCGCCTCTCGCGCCAGGACGAGTTCCTGGCCCACTTTGAGGCGTGCCGCCAGGCCACGGACATGGACATGGTCGCGTACAACATTCCGGGCTGCACGGCGTCCACGATTCCGGCGGAACTGACGCTCGACATGGCGCGCAAGAAGTGGATCTCCGTATGCAAGGAGAGCAGCGAGGACCGCGAGTATTTCCTGCGCCTGTTGCGCGAGGGCAAGCCGCTGGGGCTGGCCATGCTGCAAGGGTGCGAGGCGGACATCGAGTGGGGGCTGAACGCGGGCGCGGCGGGGCTGGTGCCGGTGTGCGCCAACTACGAGCCAGCGACGTTCGTCACGGCGTGGCGCGCGTCGCAGAGCGGCGCCAAGGACGTCTTGGCCCGCGCCCAACTGCGCGTCAACCAACTGCGCGCCGCCCTGGTGCGCGGCAACCACAACTGGATCTGCGGCATCATGTACGCCGTGTCGCGCCTGGGCATCGGCAACGGCCACGCGGTGAGGCCGCTGCGCGGGCTGTCCGAGCAGAGCCGCCGGGCCATTGACAGCCTGGCGCTGGCCACGGTGGCGTGAGGGGTGCGGGTCGGACGCATCTGACAAGCCGGATACGTCTGACAGGCATGACGCGTCTGACAGGAGGCAAGATGAGAGCTTCTGGTGTTGCGGCGGTGTTGGCGGCGGCGGCGCTGGCGTTGGCGGCCGAGCCAAAGACCGTGCTGCTCCTGCACTTTGACGAAGGCCAGGGCGCCCAGGCCGTGGACAGCGGCCCCTACAAGCTCCACGCTCGCGTGGCCAAGGCCAAGTGGGTCCAGGGCCGATTCGGCAAGGCGCTCGAGTTCGACGGCGATCACGCTTTTGTGGACGTGGGCCAGCGCGAGCAACTCGACTTTGGCAAGACCCAGGACTTCACGGTCGAGTGCTGGATCAAGGTCGAGCCGGGTCTGAAGCCCGGCTACTACTATATCATCACCAGCCGGCTCCGAGGCGACATGCCCGGCTACACCCTTGCCCTGGGCCGAGGCAATAACGTCGTGGCCGGCCTGGGCGACAAGGTCAACCAGGTCAGCCTGACCACCAAGGACAGCGTGGCCGACGGCAAGTGGCGCCACGTGGCCCTGGTGGCGGAGCGCAAGGGCAAGGCCAGTCTCTACGTCAACGGCGTCCTCCAGGCCGAAGAGGACATCAGCCATATCGTCACCGTGTCCAACCCCAAGCGCCCCCTGCGCATCGGCGACCGGGGCCACGACGGCGACTTCATCGGCTGCATTGACGAAGTCCGCATCTCCAAAGGCGCGCGCACGGACTTCTGCCTGGACAAACCCTATGACAAGTGACGCGGCCATGACCTCCCGCGAGCTGGCTCTGGCCGCCATTAACCACAAGCAGCCGCCCCGCCTGCCGTGGACCCTGTACCTGGCCAAGCCTTTGGCGCAGAAGATCGAGCTCGCGTGGGGACCGCGCGGGCAGTGGCCTTGCCCGGCCGACGACCTCATCCGCATTCTCTGGGAGGTGGAGGCGTCGGACGTCACGGACACCGGGTTCCGCGACCTGTTCGGCTGCCCATGGCGGCGCGAACAGGGGGGCTACGTCTTCGTGGACCCGCCCCTGGCCGAACCGGACGCCAGCCAGATACCCCTCATTGACCTTGTGCCGGCCAAGGACGTCCAGCGCGTGCTGGACGCGCGCAAGGCCCGGCCGGACGCGTTCATCTTCTACCAGTTCACGGCGTGCTTTGGCGAGCGGCTGTGGAGCCTGCGCGGCTTTGAGCAGACGCTGATGGATTACCTGGCTGAGCCGGCGTTTGTGCACGCGGCGCTGGACGTTCTGACCAAAATGCACCTGGACGCGCTGGACAAGCTGCTGGCCCTGCCCATTGACGGCGTGACGTTTGGCGACGACTTCGGGTCGCAGCGCGGGCTGATGATCAGCCGCCAGGTGTTCCGCGAGTTCTACAAGCCTCGCTACACCCTTCTCTATGATAAGGTGCGAAGCGCGGGCAAGGTGGTGGGGCACCATTCGTGCGGGGACAACACGGACCTGATGGCGGACTTTGTGGAGATGGGCCTGCAGGTGTTCCACCCCTTGCAGCCCGAAGCCATGGACATCCGCCGTGTCAAGCGCGAGTTCGGGCGGCATCTGACGTTTCGCGGGGGCATCGGCACGCAAGGGCCCATTGTGTTCGGCACGCCGGAGCAGGCGCGGGCCGAGGTCCGCGAGGCGGCGCGCGTGCTGGCGCGGGGCGGGGGCTATTTGCTGGAGACCGCAAAGCCTCTGCCTGAAGAGACGCCGGTGGAGAACGCGATGGCGGTGATTGACGAAATGACGCGCGTGATGAAATACGAGTTCGGTTCGTAGGCGCGCCGCCTCACCTGCCCCCTCTCCTGCCCTTCCACGTCCACGCCAGCTGACCGGCCGACGGCCGGCCGCCCCACCCCAGGCTGGCCCCCCAGCACACAACCATCGTCACGGCCAGATTCAGGACCGCGTAGTAGTGCAGCGACATCTTGGGCGCGAGGAGGACGCTGGCCAGGCTCCAAGCCGCGCCTATGGCGCCGCCGGCCAGGGCGCCGGCCGCGTTGACGCGGCGGCTGAACATGGCGGCCAGAAACAGGCCCAACAGCGGACTGCCGAACGCGTTGACGACCACGTTGGCCAGCTCGAACACGGTCTGCCGCAACGCAGCCACGCCGAACGCCAGGCCAATGGCCAGCGCGCCGAAGACGAGGGTGGTCCACCGCCCCCGCCGCGCGGCGCTGGCGTCATCCTCCAACGCGGGCTTGGCGCCGAAGATCGGGGCGAGGTCGGAAGCGAACGCGGCCGCGCAGGAGTTCATGCCCGAATCGAGGCTGGACATGGTGGCGGCCATGAGGCCGGCCACGATGAGACCAGCCATGCCCCAGGGCAGGCTGGACACAAAGGAGGCGAAGAGCTTCATGGCCGGCCAGCCCTTGGCCGCGGCGCCGGCCGACGCGCCGTGGGCGTGGACCGCGAGGCCCATGACGGCCAGCAGCGACATGGTGGCCAGCGCGGCCAGGATGTTCAGCCCGAATCCCCGGCGCGCGTGGGCCAGCGATCGCGCCGCGAAGTAGCGCTGCACCGTGACCTGGTCCGCTCCATAGCGAGCCAAAAACGCGACCGAGGCGCCGATCCACGCGCTCCAAAGCGAGATGCGCATGCTGGGGTTGAGCGAGAACATGGAGGCGTCGAAGGGGTGGAACGGCCGGAACAGACCTGCCTGGGCCGACGCGCTGAGCAGCCCCCCCAAACCGCCTTGCGCTCGCGCGACAGCCACGGCCACGGCCGCGACGATGCCGCCGAACAGCACGGCGAACTGGGCCACGTCGGTCCACATGACGGCCTTCATGCCGCCGGTCGTGGTGTAGGCCACGGTGACGACGCCGGCGAGGAGGAGCAACGCCCAGTACGGCATGCCCGTGAGGAAGCTGAGCGCTCGGCACGTGGCGTAGAGCGCGGTAGCCATCCACAGCAGCCGCCACCCGATGAACAGCGCGCTGGCCAGTCTCCTTGCGCGGACGTCGAAGCGGCGTTCGAGATACTCGTAGGCGCTGAGCAGACGCATGTCGTGGAAGAAGGGGATGAAGACGCGCGCCACGGGCGGCCACACAAACAGGAAGGCAGGAAGAACCAGCAACACGTAGCAGCCGTGGCCCGCGACCTCGTTGGGGAACGCGGTGTAGTTGACGGCGCTGAACAGCGTCACCATGACGGAAAGGCCCACGGGCAGCCAGCCCATGGAACGGCCAGCCAGGAAGTAGTCGCCTCCCGTTTTGAGGCGGCGACTTACGACCACGCCCAAGGTCATGGCGCCGGCGAGATAGGCGGCGCATATAGTCCAATCAGCCAACGTCATGCGGTTGGGTCCTCCATGGGGAGCACAGGCCCCCGCGTGAACAACGGCCGCGGGAAGTGTGGGAACTGTGGGAGGTGTGGGGCACGTTGCCCTGCGCCTCAGCCGTGCTGAGGTTTTCACACCTTACCAGCCCCTGCGTCCGCGCGCAACGGCGCGTTGGAGGGCACGGTTGCTCCGCAGGCGCGGGCCGCTTAGCAGCCTGTTGAAAATGTCGCGTCTGTTTCGGGACACGTTGCGATCCCGCCGTTGGCGGGCTGAGGCGCCATGTCCCCGCTGACGCAGTGTTTTTTTCAACGGGCCGTTAGAGGTGGTTTGCGGGCGGGTTGGGAATGTGGTCCGGATAGCGCTTTCGCGACGTCCGCAACCGGTACCAGAACGCTACCTGCGCCTTTGCGACCAGCCGTCGTTATTGCAACGCGAGTGTCCGATTTGAGCACACAGCAATATCCAACCGCACCCATATACCAAGCCCGTTTGTGTGCACAATTCTCACATGGGCAATATGCGCACACCATCGCAATAAGTCGCCGCTTGAAATCCTCAAAACTATGATTTACACAACACATTGTATTATAATGATATATGATTTGCAAAGTTTGATTGTGAAATCGTACACATTCAGGCACAAAGATTGCGAATGTTTTCACGATCTTGACACAGTGCGATGCGGGGTATAGGGGGCGATCGGGTTGCGCACATGGGGGCGGTTCTTCATCTTGGCCTCCAATTTGCGTCGCCTTACCGATCGGGTTGCGCACATGGGGGCGGTTCCCTTCGCCATCCGTCCAGCCCCCCTCTCCTGTTGTCCGCGGTCTCGTTTTTGTCTCGTTCGCCACCATTCTTCCGTCCTTGCCGTCCCAGTTGTCCTGCCGCCCATGTAAGGAGAAAAGCATGTCGGAAGCGAAAGGCGCCTGCGCCTGTTGCGCCGAAGCCAGCGAAGAGGAAATGCTGGCTCGTCTGGATGAAGTCATTGCGGAGAACAAGGACAAGCCAGGGGCGTTGATCCCCATGTTGCAGATCGCGCAGCGGCTGTTCGGCTATCTGCCGGAGAAGGCGCTCAAGCGCATCAGCCTGGCGTTGGGCAAGCCTTACAGCGAGGTGGCTGGCGTGGTGGGGTTCTATTCCTTCTTCTCCACCCATCCGCGGGGCAAGCACATGATCCGCGTGTGTCTGGGCACGGCGTGCTACGTGCGCGGGGGCAAGCAGGTGCTGGAGGCGCTCAAGAAGGAGCTGGAGATTGACGTGGGCCAGACCACGGCGGACCGGACCTTTTCTCTGGACGTGGCGCGGTGCTTTGGAGCGTGTGGGCTGGCGCCGGCCATAATGATCGACGACACTGTGTTCCAGCGGGTCAAACCCGTCAAGATTCCCGAACTGCTGGCCCCCTACCGGCAACAGGCCGAGGCGAAGGGAGGCGCGGCATGACCACCCGAATCGCCACTCTCGATGACCTGAACGCTGTGCGCGACGCCGCGCTGAAGGACTTGGCCGTTCGTTTGGGCAAGGGCAAGATGAGCGTCACCGTGCACATGGGCTCATGCGGCCTGGCCGCGGGCGCCCGCGATGTCATGGCCGGGCTGGCCGCGGAGATGGAGAGCCAGGGCGTGCAGGACGTCATCCTGCGCCAGGCCGGCTGCGCCGGTCTCTGCGCTCAGGAACCGATGGTCACCGTCCGCGACGCGTCCGGTTCCGAAATCCGCTATGGCAAGCTCGACCAGGCCAAGGCGCGAGAGATCGTCCGCGAGCATGTCGCGGCGGGCCGGCCTGTCACCAAATACATGATCCGCGCATGAAGAAGGGAGACGGGAATAGATGAACAGCGTCAGGACTCACGTGCTGGTCTGCGCCGGCGCCGGGTGCGTCGCCTCCGGGTCGCTGGAACTGAGCGCCGCCTTGCGCAAGTGTCTGCAGAAGCATGGACTCGACGGCGAAGTGAAGGTGGTGGAGACGGGGTGTCTGGGGCCTTGCGCCAAGGGACCGGTGGCTGTGGTGCAGCCCGACGGCGTCTTCTACGAAGGCGTCAAGGCGGAGGACGCGGAAGAGATCGTCATCGAGCATCTGCTCAAGGGCCAGCCGGTGGAGCGGTTCGCCCACCACCGCGCCAACACCGGCGAAACGGTTCTGGCCATGAAGGACATCGAGTTCTTCAGCCGCCAGCACAAGATCGTGCTGCGCAACTGCGGCGTGATAGACCCCTGCCGCATCGAGGAGTACATCGCCCGCGACGGGTATCAGGCGCTGGCCAAGGCCCTGCTCAAGATGACGCCTGACCAGATCATCGAGACCGTGACGAAGTCGGGGCTGCGCGGCCGCGGCGGCGCCGGCTTCCCCACAGGCATCAAGTGGGCCAACACGCGCAAGTCGCCGGGCGACGTGAAGTACGTGGTGTGCAACGCGGACGAGGGCGACCCCGGCGCGTTCATGGACCGGTCGGTTCTGGAAGGCGACCCGCACAGCGTGCTGGAAGCC
>CAYYEE010000126.1:0-10204 GCA_964470775.1 uncultured Planctomycetota bacterium
GTGGCCGGCGAGGTATTTGTCCATGGTCAGCTCGACGCCGGCGAGGCCCTGGCCGTCGACCCCGGCGGCGCCCAGGACGTGGGCGGCGAGGGAACCGTTGGGGTAGACGCGCAGGGATTCCTGGCGGAACTCGATGGCGGCGAGTTCGAGTTTGCGGACGGCCTCTTCTTCGGCGGTGGTGACGCGGCGCTTGAGCCAGACGAAGTAGCGGGGCTTCTGGAGGCGTTCGAGGATGCTTTCGGCGGGGAGGCGCAGGACGCCGGCCAGAAGGCGGGCGGCGCGGGGTTTGTCCTCGTCTTCGAGCGCGCGGGGGTTGATGCCGATGGAGGTGACGGGGACGGAGATGGCGAGGCGGCGGCCGCGGCAGTCGAGGATCATGCCGCGCCGGGCGGCGATGGGGCGGCGTTCCTGGTGGTAGCGGGTGGCCAGGGCGTCCCACTGGGGGCGCTGGGCGCACTGGATCCAGGCGAGGCGCGCGGCAAGCAGGGCGAAGGCCGTGAGCAGCAGGGCGGTCACCATGGCTCGGCGAAGGGCGATCTGTTTGTCGTGCGCGCCAGACGTCATGCGTTTCTCCGAAAACGCCGGATCTCAGGGCCGCGCGGCCGCGGCGGGTTTCTTGGCCGTCTTCTGCGGACGGGTCAGTTCGGCCGGGTCCTTGAGGGCGAGGCCGAGACGTTCGACTTCGCCGGCGACGCGGCTGGGCCGCGTGAGGGCGGCGATTTCGCATTCGAGTCTGCGGTTGTCGTCGAGGATGCGGGCGCGCTGGCGTTCGAGGGCCTGGATGGCGTATCCGTGGCGGACCGCGAGGGCGCGCTGGTGAATGGCGAGCAGGGCCCAGAGCGTGAGGAGGATCGTGATGATGGCGAAGGGGATGGGTCTCATGGCAGGGGGGCTCCGGTTCTGCGGACAGCGCGGAGCTTGGCGGAACGGGCGCGGGGGTTGCGACCGGCCTCGGCGGCGGAGGGTCGCAGGGGTTTGCGGTGAAGGTGTTCGTAGACGCCGTCTTTGACGCCTTGGAGGAAGCTGCGCTTGACCAACGCGTCTTCAAGAGAATGATAGGACAGGCAGCAGGCCACGCCGCCGGTCTTGAGGACGCGGGGCATGGCGTCGAGGAGGGCTTGGATTTCTTCGAGCTCGCGGTTGCAGGCCATGCGGATGGCCTGGAAGCAGCGGCGCGCGGGGTGGAGGCGCCGTGGGCCGCGGGGGACGGCGGAGCAGATGGCGTCGGCGAGTTGGAGGGTGGTTTTGAAAGGAGCCTGTTCGCGGCGCTGGCAGATGCGGGCGGCGATGCGGCGGGAGAACCGCTCCTGGCCGAGGGTCTGGAAGAGGTTGACGAGGTCCTGCTCGGGCCAGTGGTTGACGATCTCTTCCGCGGTGGGGCCTTCGCCCGGGTCCATGCGCATGGAGAGGGGGCCTTCGCTGCGGAAGCTGAAGCCGCGAGCGGGGTCGTCGATCTGGGGGGAGGCCACGCCGAAATCGGCGACGACGGCGTCGACCTGGGTGACGCCGGCCTGGGAGAGGGCTTGCTCGATTTCGCTGAAGCGGGCGATGAAAAGGCGGAAGCGGGCCTCGACGTGGAGGGTTTCGAGGCGGGCGCGGGTGGCGGCGATCATCTGGGGGTCGCGGTCGGTGGCGATGAGCAGTCCGGCCGGGCCGAGGCGGGGGAGGATGGCGGCGGAGTAGCCTCCGCAGCCGGCGGTGACGTCGAGCAGGATCTGGCCTGGGCTGGGAGCGAGGCACGCGAGCGCCTCGTTGAGCATCACCGGGATGTGGCGAGCTTCAGTCATGGCCGGCGGCCTCCACGCCGACGCATTCCAGCACGGCCGCGAAATGGTGAGAGAGAGGGCGGGCCTCCCTGTCTGTTGTTGTTGGCGTTGAAGGCGCCCTCTCTCGTCCACACGACCCGTCGTTGCGCGTCTGGCCCGCCAAGCGGAGGCGGGCGCGTGATAGTAAAAGGTGAGGGGAGGGCTGGCTATCACCCCAGGATCTCTGTATAATTTTCTGGTGAGTTCCCTCCCCTCGCGCGGAGCTTGACTCCAGGCGCTACGAGATGTCTGGCTTTTCTCCTGGTGTTTGGCCATGAAGTCCGCCTGCATCCATAGAGCCTGTTTCACCGCGGGACCGAGCGTCCCACAGGGCGCCAAGCTCGCGTTCCTGGGATTTCGCTTCTTTCCAGCGTTTGGGGTTCCAGATTTCGGCATGGTTTGTGGCGCCAATCCAGATGGCCTCATCACCGAGGTCGGCCATCGCCCGGAGGTCGTCGGGCAGGTTGATGCGTCCGAGTTGGTCTACGTCCACGGGCTGCGTGTAGCGGGCGACGGCGCGGAGGAACTTGAGGGTTTCGCGGTCCGGAATGTGATGGGTCGGCGCCACCGAGCTCATCATGTTGGACCAGTCCTGGGGGGTGTAGAGATGAAGGCTGTCTTCGTCCGGGGAAGCGGTGAGCACGAACTTCTTCAGCGCCTCGGTCTTCCCATCGGGGGTCAGGGTCTCGCGCATATTCTGGGGGACGACCAAGCGTCCCTTGGAATCGAGCGAGTGTGTGTACCTGCCGATGAAGACCATGACCTGCTTCCTTCAACGTTTTGCGATTTTGATCGGCGTTTCCCTTTGGGGCTTTTCTGCTTCCCTGGGACTCGTTCCTAGCTGTTTGGGATTCCCATTTGGGTCGCTTTCTCTTCCACGCCGGAATCATATCCCCGCTGGGGCACATTGTCAAGCGAAATTCAAGCATTTTTGAACAGCCTGTCCTGTCGCGTCTTGGGGGGAACTGAAAACACCCTGTCCGCCACCTTGTCAACGGGGACGATTATAACAAAGTGTGGTGTTAGTTCAACGTTTGTCTGCTACCTATAGTATTGTCCTCCAGAAGGGGCGTGGCAGATTGGTTCGCGAGCCGTTGGGCTGTGACCCGAGGAAACGGAGGCTGTGGAGGTGCATTTCCGAGAAGAAATTCGCTTCATTGAGTCGCACCTGCGCGATCAGGTCATGCCTTTTTGGCTTGAACACTGCTTGGATCGGGTGCGGGGCGGCCTGAACAATTGCGTGGCGGACGACGGGACGGTTTTGTCCACGGACCGGTTTCTGTGGTCGCAGGGGCGTGCGTTGTGGACGTTCTCGGCGTTGTTTCACGAGTTCGATGGCGACCCCCGGTGGTTGGAGGCGGCGGACTTGGTGGCGCGGTTCCTGTTTGAGACGGGTCCGCTGGCGGACGGGGCGTGGCCGTTCAAGCGGTCGGCGGATGGGGCGGCGCTTCAGGGCGCGGAGAGCGTCTACGCTGACGCGTTTGTTGTCTACGGCATGACGGAATATGCGCGGGCCGCGGGAAACCAACGTGCGTTGGAGGTGGCCGTCAGAGGTTACGAGCGCGTCAGCCCGTTGCTGGACGATCACAGCCGCCTGCCCACGGCGCCCCACGCCATTCCGGCGGGCGCGCAATCGCATGGACCTTCGATGATCTTTGCGTTAGTGTTTCACGAGTTGGGCTTGGCTACGGGGGATAGGGCCATCCTGGGCCGAGCGCTGGAGTTGGCGGAGAAGGTGATGACCCAGCACTGGAAGCCGGAGCTTGGGGTGCTGCTGGAGTTTGTGCGGCCGGGCGGCGAGCGCCTCGACAGCGACGCGGGCAAGACGTTTCTGGCGGGCCATGCGCTGGAGAGCATGTGGTTCATGGAGCGCATCTACGCCCACCACGGCCGCGAGGATCGTGTGGCGCAGGCCATGGCCGCGATTCGCAGCCACGTGGAGAAGGGGTGGGACGCGGAGTTCGGCGGGCTGACGCTGGCGAGTCACCTTGATGGCGGCAAGCCGGTTTGGCACCAGCCGGACGCCAAGGTGTGGTGGCCGCACACGGAGGCGCTGGTGGCGCTGCTGCGGGCGTATGAGGTGACGGGCGAGGCGTGGGCGCTGGAGTGGTATGAGCGGGTGAGGGACTACGCGTTCCGCATGTTCCCCGACCGCGAGCACGGCGAGTGGCGCCAGAACCTGGACCGCGAGGGGCGTCCGATCGGGGTGGTCGTCAAGGGTTTGCAGGTGAAGGACCCGTTCCACCTGCCGCGCGCGTTGATCTACTGCGCGCAGTCGCTGAGGAGGCTGGCGGGGGCAGGCGGCGTCGGACAGGGCTGACAAGTCGGACAGGTCCGACACGTCCGACACGTCCGACAACGGCTACTTGCCGCCTTCCTGCGTCCATTTGCCTTTGGCCGTGTCGAAGAGCCAGGTCTGCGTCTTGTCTTTGCCCGTCTGGACCACGGCGCGGAGCGCGGCGTCCTTCATCTCCAGCGACACCACCGGCGCGTCGAACAGGTCGGCGGAGACGGCCATGCGGCTATAGAACTTGGCTTTGCGGTCCCAGGCGATGAGGCCGCGGTCCGTGCCGAGCCAGACGCGGCGCGGCTCGAAGGCGATGGCGGTGACCGTGGTCTTGTCGTCGCCGAGGAGGCCGGCGTTGCGGGTGACGGTCTTGGCCTGGCTGTCGGCCACGGCGAGGCCGGGTTTGAGGCCGTACCACGTCAGGCTCTTCTCGATGGGGTCTTCCTTCTTCCATGCGGCTTCCTTGAGTCCGGCGAGGAGCTTGTCGTAGCTGGTGGTTGCGGGGGCGCCGCCTTCGGGGACGTCTCTGTGGCGCCAGAGCTGGCGCAGGACGTGTTTGGCTCCGTTGCCGGCGTGGGGATCGTTGACCAACGCTTCGACGGCCGCGCGCAGGGCCGGGGTCTCGGGGAGCTGGAGTGTGTAGAGGACGTTCTGGAGTTGCCACTGCCGGTCCTGCGGCGGCTTGGTCTTGAGGTAGATGATGACGAGGTCCTCGGCGCCGGGGGTTTCGCGCGAGCGGGCCGCGACCTGGGCGGCGCGCTGCTGCAGCTCGCGGGGCAGCTTGGTGAACACGGCTTCCTGGGCGAGCTCCTTGAACGCGGTGGTGGTTGGGTCTACTTCGGTGATCATCTCGGCGGCGGTGATGCGGACGTTCTGGTCCTCCTTCTCGTCGAGGAGGCGGGCTTTGACCGCGACGGAGCCATCCACGGCGGCGCGGCCGTAGATGCTCAGGGCGCGCTGGCGGTCAAAGGCGGCGACATCGGGGTTCGAGACCTTGTCCGCGAAGAAGGCGGCGGCTTTGTCGAGCCAGCTCTGGCGCGGCTCTTGCGTGCGGCAGGTCCGGGCGGCGTTGATGAGAAGCTCTTGGAGCGAGAACCCAAGGGCGGGGTTGGCGGTGGCCTTAGTGATGCTGTCGAGGGCGAAGTCGAGGAACTCGGGGGTGAGCTGGTCTGCGCTCTGGGTGAGAGCTTGGACGGCATGGGGGACGAGGCTGTCGGCGACTTGGCCGGCCAAGAGGCGGCGCTGAATTTCCGCGGCGGCGCCGGCGCGAAGCTTGCCGTCCATACTCTGCGCGGCGCCGACGAGAACCTGCGTCTGGTCCGCGGGGGAGCCTTTGGTCATGACCTGTTCGCGGGCGAACTCAATGGCCCTCGAAAGATCGGGTTCGGTTTGGGCGAGAGGCTTCCCGTAGCGACCGTCGCAGCGGAGCAGTCCTGCCAGGAAACGCGCCACGTCGGCGGCGCAGGCAGGGTCGCTGACCTTGGCCAGCGTGGCGATGGCGGCCAAGCGGGCTTCCGGAGGGGCTTCGTTCCAGTCTGTGGCTGGCAAGCGCTGGTAGGATGCGGGCGATAGAGGTTCGAGGAGACGGGCGCAGAGGGAGGCGCCATCGGGCTGGGCTGCGGTCCAGGCGGCCATTTGGCCCAGGAGAACGCGCGCCTGCTCCAGGCCGGTTGCGTCATCCCAATGCCGGAGGGGCGCGGCGTCCACGGATTTGGCGAGGAACGCGGCCAGGACAAGGGCTGCGCCCTTGCGCGCGGCCGCGTCGTCGGTGGCGAAGACCTGGGCAAGCCGCTGGCACAAGGGGCCGAGGAGCTTGGCTTGGCGCAACTGCCAGATGTTGCATTCCGACGATTCGAACATGGCGGTGAGAACGGCGGGCCGGGCCCCAGCGATCATCTTTTCGAGCAGCGGCGCGCGGTTGTTGTCCATGCGATACAGCATCCAGCGGGCCTGCTGGACAGCGGCGATCTGGACGTCGTCGCGGGGGGCGGCCAGGGCGAGGTCTAGAACCTTGCTCCACCGGGTGATCGCTTCAGGGCCGCCCATCTGGAGTTCGCGGCGGTTGAGAAGTGCGGTGAAGGCCTGGGGCACGTTGGGGTCTGGGGGCTGCTGTTTGAGGGCGGCGGCGGCTGAGGCGAGGACGTCGTCGAAAGGGATGGAGGCCGTGAGGATTGAGGAGGCGAGGGCGCGCTCGGCGTAGATGGGGGACTTGGCGGCGGCGGTTAACGCTTCACGGACAGGTTGAGGCACGGCCAACGCCGGCTCGCCGGGTTTGGCGCGCTGGACTTCCGCCGTCATGCGGCCAATCGTGAGCGCGGCGAGGCGTTCGGCTTCGTTGGGCGACTGGAGCCAGCGGGCCATGGCGGCTTCGTGGTTGGGCGACGTGGGTGAGGAGGCAATCATGAACGCGGCGAGGCGGACCCAGAGGTTGGGGTCTTCGAGGGGGAGGTTGTCAGGAGTGGCGGCGGCCTGGCCGACGGGCGCGCCCATGCGCATGGCGAATAGAGTGAAGGACGTGGCGATCGCGCCTGCGACGCGGTGCGAGGGCTTGGGCGATTGGAGCATCTCGAGCGCCTTGGGCTGGAAGCTGGCGAAGTCCATCTTCATCATGCTGGCGGGGTAGAAGACCTGGATGATGGGCAGGCAGACGCGAAGCCAGGGGTCCTGCGTGGCGGCGAGTTTGTCGAGGGCTTGCTTGCGGGCGGCGTCGTCGCGGAGCGTGGGGCCGGCACATGCAGCGGCCACGGCGCGGACAATGGGGTTCGGGTCGGCGAGGAGGTCGCTGAAGCGCGCGCGAAGCGCGGACGCGGCGAACCGGATCGCGGGGCTGGGGTCTTTGGTGAGGGCGTCGAGGTCAACGACGGTGTTGCGGCGCTCGATGCCGAAGCACAGGGCGACGAGCCGGACCTGGGGGGCTGGGTCTTTGAGGGCTTCGGCGATGACGGCGGCTCTTTCGCCTTGGCGCTGATGGTCCCGGCCGAGGTAGCCGGCTGTGGCGAACAGGCCGGCGGCGCGCACGGCGGGGTCGGCGTCTTTGATAAGCGTGGCGGCTTTGATGATGGCTTCGGGGGGAGGCTGTCCCTGGTTGCAGAGCGCAGGCAGCAGGAAACCCACGCGGAGGCTGGGGTCTGGCGAGTCGAGCAGGGGCAGGACATCGGCGAACGCGGTGTTGCCGCCGAAGAAGTAGGCTGTGGCGCCGGCGTAGTCCACGATGGCCTGGGCGAGGCGCGTATCGTCCGTGTCGAGCCAGTCGGGCACGCGGACCTCATCGCCTTCGGACACGGCCTTTTCGAGCTTGGCGACCAGGTTGACAAAGGTCCGCAGGCTGCGGCCTGCGGTCTTGGCCATGCCCACGGCGCTTTCGGCGGGGTAAAGGCGGACGCGGTTGTCCGCGAGCCAGACGCATTCGAGGCCCTGGGGCCGGAGGATGGCGTAGAGGGCGGCGTCGGCGTCGAGGTCTTTGGCGGCAAGGGTGACGGGGCCTGTCTTGGCCAGGAGGCCAGAGGGGTCTTGGACCGTGACGTCCTGGAACTTGGCGAGGGCTTCGGCGAGGGGGACGTTCTTGAGGTCGAGGGTGACGGCGGCGGGGGCGGCGAGGACGGCGGAGGCGAGGAAGAAGGACAGGAGAATGGCGCGGCGGACTGGCATGTGCATTCCTCCCCAAAGGATTGGCTGACAGATCGGACGGATTGGACGGGCCGGACAAGTCTGACAAGTCTGACAAGTCGGACGGGTCGGACGGGCTGCTCAGATGCTAGTCAAAGTCGAGGGCGATATCAAGGGCGGGCGCGGAGTGTGTGAGGGCGCCGAGGGAGATGCGGTCGACGCCCGTGGCCGCGACGCTGGCGAGGCGGTCGGGGGCGATGCCGCCGCTGGCCTCGGTGACGGGGCGGGGGGCGTTGCGCTCCTGACGGGCTTGGCGCACCCACGCGGCGCAGGCGCGCATGGTGTCGTTGTCCATGTTGTCGAGCATAATGATGTCGGCGCCGGAGGCAATGGCGGAGCGGACTTGATCCGGGGTGTCGCACTCGACTTCGATCTCGATGCCGGGCTTCGCGCGCTGGCGGGCGAGGCGGACGGCTTCGATGACGGGGTCGCTGGCGCCGGTGAGCGCGGCAAGGCGGAGGTGATTGTCTTTGATGAGGACTTGATCGTAGAGTCCCTGGCGGTGGTTGACGCCGCCGCCGGCGCGGACGGCGTATTTGTCGAGATAGCGCCAGCCGGGGATGGTTTTGCGGGTGTCTTGGATGATGCAGGCCGTGCCCTGGATGGCGTCCACGCAGCGGCGGGTGAGGGTGGCGACGCCGCTCATGCGCTGGAGGAAGTTGAGGGCCGTGCGCTCGCCGGCGAGGACGGCGCGGGCCGGGCCGCGGACGCGAGCGACGACGCTGCCGGCGGGGAGCCGGGCGCCCTCGGAGGCGATGATCTTGAACTCGACTTTGGCCGAGATGCGGGCGTAGACAAGTTGGGCCACGGGCAGGCCGGCGATGACGCCGTCGCGGCGAAGGACGAACGCGCCGGAGGAGATGGCGTCTTCGGGGACCATGGCTTGGCAGGTGACGTCGCCGGGGCCGAGGTCTTCCTTGATGGCGGCGAGGACGAGGGGTTCGACGAGGGAGAGGTCGAGGTTCATGGGATTCTGGGGTTCTGGGGCTTGTCGGACTTGTCTGACCGGCCGGACTCGCCTTACGTGTCGGACAATGTCTCAGTTCCGGTAGACGCTGGCCGGCCGCGTTGGCGGATTGACGTCCGGCGATTCGCGGGGGCCGATGGTGTCGGCGGAGATGCGGGCGCGGCCGATCATGATGCCATTGTCGCGTGTCCAAAGGGCGATGCGGTCACCAGTGAGGGGTTTGGGGTCTTCGACGCTGAGGACGCGTTCGCCGTCGACCTGCATCTCGAGGTGTTTGCCGCGTTTGGAGACGCGGATGTGGTACCAATGGCGATGGTGGGTGCGGGGGTTGATGAGAAAGGAGGTGTTCTCGGCGAGGACCACGTTCTGCCGGTAGAGGCGAGTGGCGGTGTTCTTGTTGCCGCCAAAAACGAAGGAGTAGCCGGTGTTGAGGTCGTTGCCATCGGCGCAGATGGTGGCGTTCATGTCGCTGGCGTATTCGTAGCGCGTGCCGCGGTCTCGATCCATCTTGATGCCGCAGAAGAACTCGAGGGTGACGTCTCCCTCAAAGGAACGCTTGTTCCAGATGGCGACGACGCCCTGGCCCACGCCGGAGAAGAAGGACCAGCGGGGGTCGCACTGCCAGCGGTTGGTGACGTCCCACTCGCCCGAGGCGGCGCGCCAGTCCACGGGCGCGCTCTGGAAGGTGTAGTCGAGGACGTTGCGGGTGTAGATGTTGAAGTCGCTGAAGTTGATTTGACAGTTTTTGGCGGCGAAGCCGGCGCGATTGCCGACGAGGGGAGCGGTATCGTCGAAGCGCAGGACCTGGCGGCCGCCAAGGGAGGCGGCGACGATGGACCCGAAGCGGGCGAGGGCCAGGTTCTGCGGGCCGTCGGCCCAGGTGACGGGAGCGGAGGCGACGTCTTTGCCCTGGCGTTGGAGGGTGAGGGCGTGGGTGGCGCCGTCGGCGGGCTTCTCTTGGGCGCTGAGGGTGAGGCGGTAGCCGGCGCTGGCCATCTGGCCGCGGGCGGAGATGACCACGGAGGCGGCGGCGCCTTGGGGGAGAGGCTTGGGGAGTCTGAGTTCGACGCGTGTGTCGCCGGGCAGGCAGGCGCGGTGCCAGCAGGTGGCGTTGGTGACGGATCCGCCTTCGGCCTTGCCGCCTTCGACGTCCCAGTCCTTGGCGCCGCTGGACCACTCGGACATGCTGATTTCCTGCGAGAAGGTCTCGTGGAAGGAGAGGAGAGGCTTGAGCGGGGGAATCTGGCGAAAGGTGACGTTGTCGAAGCGGGCAAACTCGGTCTTGCGCGCGAGGAGGGCGATCTTGCCGCCGGGGAGGTCGGTGTCGTGGGCGGAGAGCATGGGCTGTCCGTCGAGGCTGAGTTCTATGGCGCCTTCGTCGCAGCGGACCTCCATACGGGCGGCGCGGGCGGGCTTGAGGAGGGGGGCGGAGGCGAGGACGGAACGCTGTCCGCTGATGTTCTTGCTGAGCAGGAGGGA
>CAYYEE010000127.1:0-10062 GCA_964470775.1 uncultured Planctomycetota bacterium
TAGCGGGGACCGGGGGGACGCCGGCGCCGGCGCGGCCGCGCGCCGTGAGACGGAACGAGGCCGACGAAGCCGGGCAAACCCCCGAAGAAGCAAGGAACCGCCAGCGCCGGGGGCGCGGCCGACGATCTCGGCCGCGCCTTTGGGGGCGTTGTCAGGCCTTGGGGGGCTCGGCGGCCGGCGCCTGGGCGGCCAAGGCGTTGGCCTTGCGGGTGAGCCGGGACTTGAGGCGCGCGGCCTTGTTGGGGTGGATGATCCCCTTGGCGGCGATCTTGTCCAGGGAGCGGCACGTCTCGGCGGTGACGGCCGCGCTCTTGGCGTCCTTGGCTTCGATCAGGGCCCGGGACTTGCGGACCAGCCGGCGATAGCGCGTGCGCAAGGCCTGGTTGCGCGCATGGAGCTTCAAATTCTGACGAACCCGCTTCTTTGCTGACCTCGAGTGAGCCACACCATCCTCCTGTGTTTTCCACGCCAGGGGGCGTCTGGGACTACGCCGCGCCGCCCTGCTTGCTGACCAGAGTGGTCAAACGCAAAATCCTGTCGCCCACGTCCTCGAAACCGGCGTCCACTTCATAGACTTTCTTGTAGGCTTCGAGCGCTTCGTTGTAGCGCTTGAGCTTTTCGCAGAGGAGCCCGATTTCGTAGTCAATGCGCTTCTGTTCTTCGAGCGAGAGCGTTAGTTCGCGCGCGCGGCGGTACTGGCCGAGAGCCATGTCGTAGGTGGCTTCGTTGCGGGCGAAGCAACTGGCGAGTTTGCGGGTGACGCGGCCGCGCACGCGGGGGTCGGCGACGGCTTTTTGGTACTGCAGAATGGCCTTCTGCGCGTCTTCGTTCGTGCCTCGGGCCATGAGGGCGTCGCCCAGCCTTTCGGCCATGCGCATGTCGGTGGGGTATTCTTCGACGCGCCAGGTGAACTCGCCGATTTCGAACTCGATGCGGCGCTGGCGGGCTTCCTCGTACCGCTTCTTCGTTTCTTCGCTGGGGTTGCTTTCGGCGGCGGCGGCGGCTTCGCGTTCCGCGGCAAGGAAGGCGCGGAGATGGATGTCGCCGATGCGGAGCTTCAGCAAGGGCCGGGGGCTGATCTGGTTGGCTTTTTCGAAGCACTGGAGCGCCAGCTTGAACTTGGACTGTTTGACGTAGAGATCGCCCAGTTGCTGGAGCTTGGTGACGTCCTGGGGGCTGTCCTTGAGCTGGAGTTGGAGTCTGGATATCTCCTCTTCGATCTGATCCTTGGTCTTCGTCATCTGGTCGTCTTGGATCAGCTTCTTGGCGAGTTCCTTGTCGCGGATGTTGTCCATGGCCGAGGCGCCTTGGTCGAGGCTGGTGCGGTCCATGTGGGCCATGGAGAGGAGGTTCTTGTGCTTGCGCGCGGCTTCTTCGTCGGCGGGCTTGAGGCGCACGATGACTTCATAGCACTTGGCGGCCTTGGTGTATTGCGAGTCTTCTTCGTAGAAATCGGCGAGCAGCTTGAGGCCGGGGACGTGCTGGGGCACGCGGCGCGTGAGGTATTCGAGGGTTTGGATGGCGGCGTCGAGGTGGCCCATCTTGCGGAGGGCGAGGGCGAGCTTCATGAGCACGAAGGGATTGGAGGGCCAGTTGACGAGGAACTTCTCGCAGGCGGCCACGACCTTTTCGGGTTTGCCGCCCATGGAGATGCGGAGGAGGGGGCCGAGGCCTTTGATGACGGCGGAGACCTTGGCGCCGGCGCCTTTGCCGCGGGACTGGAAGACCTGTTCTTCGCAGGCGCGCAGGGCCATGCGGCTGTTGAGATGGCCGGGGAACTGGATGGCTACGTTCTGGAACATGGCGATCGCGTACTCGAAGTTGCCTCGGTCCGCGGCCTCCTTGCCCTTCGCGTAGAGTTCTTCTGGGTCCATCCCGCAGGCTCCCGGTTTCCCGCCATTAAGCGCGTTGCTGGCGGCCCATAACAACATGGATAGACGCCGCAGGGCGGCGCCAAAGATAAGCTTTATATCACAGGGCGCTTAGGGTTGTCAACGACGACGCGCCACGCGGGTCGGGGCGGGGGCTGCGCGGACGGATGCGGACGAGCACGGAACGGCAGGCCACGGCCCAAACGCGGCGGCCGGCAGGAGACTCAGCAGCCTGTCAAAAATGTCGCGTCTGTTGCGGGGATACGTTGCGATCCCGCCGTTGGCGGGCTGAGGCGCCATGTCCCCGCCGACGCGGTGTCTTTTTCAACGGGCCGTTAGCGCAGCTCCACGCTCCAGTAGGCTTCGTCCAGGAAGGTCTTCCAGCTTACGTACTTGGGCGAGCGGAGCTTGAGGCGGATGACGGGGCTGCGGCGCGGCATAGCCGGCCGGCGGATGAGGCGCATGCTGGCTTCTTCGGGGGTGCGGCCGCCTTTGCGCTTGTTGCAGCGGGTGCAGGCGCAGACGAGGTTCTCCCACGAGGACTCGCCGCCTCGCGAGCGGGGGAGGATGTGGTCGAGGCTCAACTCGGCGGTGGAGAACTTCTTGCCGCAATACTGGCATTTGTTCTCGTCGCGGGCAAAGATGTTGCGGCGGTTGAGCTTGACTCTCTGTTGGGGCAGACGGTCGTAGCCGAGCAGGCGGATGACCCTTGGGACGCGGATGCGCATGGAGACGGTGTTGACCCAGTCGTCGTGGCCCTCGATGGGCCAGTTCTCTCTGAGCTTGGAGACCTCGATCCAACTATCCAAGTCATAGCTGTCGAAGCGTCCGTCTTCGACGCAGACGACCTCGGCCAGTTGCTTCCACATGAGGGCAAAGGCGCGCTTGGCCGAGATGACGCGAATGGCCATGTAGAAGCGGTTGAGAACCAGGACGCTGGCATCTAGGGCTACGCCATCATCCACGCCCGCATCCTCCTCGACAGACCCTTGGCCCCTCTTGCCGGGCGCCGAGTTGGGGCCGCTGTCCTGGCGCGTTGGCCAGGTCAGATGACAAGAAAAGGCGCAGAAAACCGGCGAAATGGCTCGCCGGACGGATGGCGGCCATACTTTCACTATAGCGGTGTCGCCCCGGCTTTGCAACAGCAAATGCCGTGTTCAATAAAGTTTATACAATATCCTGACGAAAGACGCGTGAAGGACGAGGGGGCCAGACATGGCCGAAGGGACGGAAAGGGCGGATGGGGATGGGGCAGGAAAGGGGGTAGGTCGCAGGGGGCGGGGGTGTTGCGTTCGGAGGTCGGGCGCGGCTATCTTGTGGCGTGCTTTTTCTGCGTGAGGAGTCCTGGGATGAGTCTTTCGACCGTTGAGCGCGCGGTGTTGCGCGAACTGGCCGGCCAGGTTGCGGAGATCGCTGGTCTGCCTGTGCATGGCCAGAAGGCGGAGTTGTGGCGGCGGCTCAACGACCTGGAGACCGTGCGGCCCATGGTGTGGATCAACGAGGAACCTTGGCACGAGCTGAACGTGGACGACGAACTGACTCCGCGGTGTCAGGACACGTGGGCGCGCAACATCGAGATGGACCTGCGCCGAACGCTCTACAAGTGGCGTCACTTGCGCTGCGACATGATCGTCAGCGGCTTCATTTCGTCACCGATCGTCATTCGGGGCGCCCATTTCGGCATTGCGGAGAAGTCGGAGATTCTGAAGACCGACGCGGCGAGCGGGGTGGTGTCGCGCCATTTTATTCCGCAGCTCGTGGAGCCGGAGGACGTGGAGAAGATTCAAATGCCCCGGCTTTGGCTGGATGAGGAGGCGACGGCCGTTGAGTTCGAGAAGCGCTCCGAAATCTTTTCGGACATCCTGCCGGTGAAGAAGGTGGGCATGAAGCACCATTGGTTCACGCCCTGGGACAACCTGATCCGATTTTGGGGCGTGGAGCAGGCGATGATGGACCTTGTGCTGCGGCCGGAGATGGTGAACGCGGCGGTGTCGCGGTGGGTGGACGCGAGTCTGTCGCTGGTGGACCAGTGGGAGGCGCTGAACGCGCTGGAGCTGAACAACGACAACACGCGCATCGGTTCGGGCGGCTACGGCTACACGCGCGCTCTGCCCGCCCCCGGCTTTGAGGCGGGCCGCGCGCGCAGCCGCGACATGTGGGGCTGCGGCAATGCGCAAATCTTCTCCGAAGTCTCGCCGGCGATGCACTGGGAGTTTGCGCTTCGGCACGAGATGCGCTTTCTTCAACGATGGGGCATGACCTACTACGGCTGCTGCGAGCCGTTGCATCACAAGATGGACATCCTGCGGCGCATCCCCAACCTGCGCAAGGTGTCGATGAGTCCCAAGGCGGACCCGGCCCGGGGCGCGGAAGAGCTGGGGCGGAATTACGTGTTCTCGTTCAAGCCGAACCCGGCGATTCTGGCCGAGGACACGTGGCGTCCGCGGCAGGCGCGCAAGGAGCTTCGGGAGGCGCTGGACAAGGCGCGGGGGTGCAACGTGGAGATCATCATGAAGGATATCTCGACCGTGCGCTATGAGCCGAGGCGGCTGTGGGAATGGGCGGAGATGGCGATGCAGGTGGCGGAGGAGTTCGCGCCGTGAGCGCAACATGGGGCGCATGAGACAGGCGCGGCGCCTTGGGCGGCGGCGCGGATCAGGCCAGGGCGTCGCGGTAGGCGGCGAGGGTTTTTTCGACCATGCGGTCCGTGCAGAAGTCCTCGGTGATGGTGCGCCGGCCGGCGGCGACGCAGCGCTGGCGCAGGCCGGGGTCGTGGAACATGCGGATGACGGCTTGGGCGAGGGCTTGGGGATTGGCGGGGGGGACGAGGAGGCCGTTCTCGCCGTCGCGGACGACTTCGGGCATGCCGCCCGCGGCGGTGGTGACCACGGGGCAGCGCATGGCCATGGCTTCGAGCATGGCGCCGCCGACGCCTTCCATGACGGAGGACATCACGAAGACGTTGAAGATGGCGTAGAAGCGGAGCACGTCGTTGCGGTGGCCGGCGAAGAGGACGCGCTCGCGGACGCCCAGCTTGAGGGCTTGCGCTTCGAGTTCCTGGCGCAGTTCGCCTTCGCCGACGATGATGAGGCGGAGGTCGGGGATGGCGGCGAGGATGGCGGGCATGGCGGCGATGAGGTGGGTCTGGCCTTTGTGGCCGACCAGGGCGGAGACGTTGCCGAGGATGGGCGCGTCCGGGGGCAGGTTCAACTCGGCGCGCAGGCCGCCGGCCTGGACGCCTTCGAAGCGGGCGGGGGCCTGGCTGCTGTGGATGGCTTGGATGCGCGATCCGTCCACGCCGTCGCGGATCATGATCTGGCGGATGTACTCGGAGGTGGTGATGAAGCGGTCCACGCCGGCGACGTACTTGAGGCGGCTGAGGCCGAAGGGGAGTTTGTGGAGGCTGAAGTCAACGCGGCGATGGACAAAGACTTTGGGCCGGGGGCGCAATCCGGCGGCGGCCAGGACGCCGATGGCGTGGGCGTGGGCGGTGTGGAGATGGAGGATGTCGTAGCGGCCGCGTTTGAGGAGGCGGCGCAGGCGCCAGGCGGCGAGGAGGTCCCATTCGCCGCGCATGGGGATTTCGTGGGCGGTGACGCCGGCGGCATGGAGGCGGCGGGCGTACTCCTGGCCGGGACGGACCGCGGCTTCGGCTTCGTGGCCGCGGGCGCGGAGGCCCTGGATGAGGTAGAAGGACTGCTGCTCGCCGCCGCGCCAGCCGCGGGCGTCGTTGACGTGCAGGGTGCGCAGGGGTCTTTCGGTCATTTGAGCGCCATGCTGTTGGAGGTGAACGGCGACATGATAGCAGGGGAGCATGGGCAGGGCAAAGGAAGGAAGGGAGACAGAAGGGGAAGGCATCCCTTGGGTTGACAGCCTGGGCGGCGGGGGACGACAATCCAGCGCTTTGTGGGTTGGCGAGGCGTGTTCGGGAGGATGAGGATGGACGCGCTGGAGGCGCGGTTCATCGGTGCGCCGATCGGTTTGTGTGTTCTGGTCTTTGCGGCTGGGGCGGCGCTGATCTGGAAGGGCGCGGACTGGCTGACCGGGGCGGCCGCAGCCGTGGCCGAGGCGCTGGGAGTTCCCAGGGTTGTGGTGGGGGCGACGCTGGTGAGCGTATTGACGACGCTGCCGGAGTTCGCGGTGTCCTTGTCGGCGGCGCTGATGGGCCGGCCGCAGACGGCGGTGGGGAATCCGGTGGGATCGATCGTGTGCAACCTGGGCCTGGTCCTGGGGCTGTTGGCCGTGTTTGGCCAGGCGCGGGCCGAGCGGCGGCTGGTTTTGGAGCAGGGGGCGTTTGTGTTGGCGGCCGGAGGGTTGATGGCGGTGGCGGCGGCCAGAGGGGCGCTTGGCGGCTGGCCGGCGGCGGGGCTGGTGGCGTTGCTGGCGGGGTTTCTTGTGGTGGGGGTTGTCAGGGCCAGGCGTGGGTCCGCTGTCGAGCCGGCGGCGCAGGCGCCGGCGGACGGCTTGGCGCGTCATATCTTTCTGGCTGTGGCCGGAGGCGCGCTGGTGGCGGCGGGCAGCGCGCTGATGGTGCAGAGCGGCGCGCGCGTGGCGCGGGGTCTGGGGGCGCCGGAACTGGTCATTGCTCTGACGCTGGTATCGCTGGGCACTTCGCTGCCGGAGCTGGTGGTGGCGGTGGCGGGGCTGGTGAAGCGGCACGCGGACCTGAGCGTGGGGAACCTGATCGGCGCCAGCTTTCTGGACATGGGCTGGGCGCTGGGCGTGGCCGCGCTAGTCAAGCCGTTGCCTCTTGAGCGTCAGACGCGGGCGCTGGACGTGCCGTTTGTGCTGTTGCTCGCGGGGCTGGTTGTGGTCTTTGGCGGGCTGGGCAAGGGGTTCCGAAGGGCCGAGGGCGTGGCGCTGCTCTGCGCGTATGGGGGGTATCTTGGGGTGATGTTCGGGGTGTTTGTGTGAGGGGACGGACCGGACGGGTCCAGGGACGGAGGTGGCGTGTGGCTGGCGATTAGAACGCGGCTGTGGAGCGCGTGGATGCGAACAGGCTGAGGCGCGGGCTGTCAGGGAACGTTGCAAGCAGGGGCCGGGCGGCGCGGACCCGAACGGTCTCGGCGCCGCGTCCGCAGAGGCCGCGGCCAACACACTCATCTGCCTCACCAGCCAGGCCGTCTTTCTCCTGAGCCGGCGGTTGGCCGCGCTGGAAAAGCAGTTTTTGGAGCAGGGCGGATTCACGGAGCGGCTGTGCCGCGAGAGGAAGCAGTAGAGGGGGGGGACGCAGGACGTCCGTCCTACTTTTCGAACACCTTTCCCGATTTCCACTCGGCCCACACGGTCTCGAACCAGGAGTCGTCTTGGGGCAGGGGGCGGACGGGGACGAGGGTGGTCTTGAAGGCGCCGCGCGGGTCGAGGCGGACTTCGAGGACTTGCTTGCGCAGGTCCATGTTTTCGGGCCGGTAGCGGAGCAGTTCGCCTTTGGCGGAGCGGGCGGCGCCGGCGCCCTTGGGATCGGCGATCATGTAGCTGCCGCGGCTGCCGCCGCCGAGCTGGATGTAGGCGTGGATGGCTTCGAGAAACGCGAGGTGGGTGAGGCAGAGATACTGGTTCTCGATGGCGCGGGGGAGCTCGCGAAGGGTGGCGAGGCGGATGCCGTGGCGGTTGAGCCGGTCTTGCAGCGCGCGGGCTTCGCTGAGGGCTTGGGCGACGCCTTGTTCGGTGCGGATGAAGGCGGCGGCGCGGGTCATGCGTTCCTGGATTTCGTGCCGGACGTCGCGGCAGAGGGGGGCGCTGTCCGGGGCGGACTCGATGCGTTTGATGGCGTCGAGGGCGGCTTGGGCCTGGGGGGCGGCGAGGGCGTTGAAGGCCGGCGCGGCCATGCTGGCGCCGCTGTAGCGGGCGGCGATGGCCTGGGCGGCGCGCAGGCCGCCGACCTGGCCGGCGTTGAGGGCGCTGCCGCCGGGGCGGATGCCGTGCGAGCCGTTGAGTTCGCCGATGGCGAAGAGGCGGGGGACGGCGGTCTCCCACCACAGGTCGGCGCAGATGCCGCCGTTGTTGTGCTGGCTGAGGACGCCGGCGTCGAGGGGTTCGCGCAGGTCGACGCAGTGTTCGTCGTAGATGGCGATGGCGTCGGGGTTCATGTGGCGGAGGCGTTCGAGGGGGGTGGGCTGGCTGGCGCCGGACCGCTGGAGATATGTGGCGGCCTCGGGGGCCAGGCGGGCGAGGTCGAAGGGCTCCTTGCCGGGGCCGGGGGTGGGGTTGCGGGTGAAATCGAGGAAGACGCGGCGGCCTTGCTCGATTTCGGCGTGGACGGCGAGGTCCACGAGCGAGGAGCCGCCGGGTCCGACGCAGGCGGCGTTGAAAGGCCATTGATAGCCTTTGAGGAAGATGGCCGTGGCCATCTGCGCGGTGGAATCGAAGTAATCAGGCAGGAAATGGCGGCGGTTCTTGCCGTCGGCGCCGGCGCTGAAGTAGTCGGGGATGACCTGCTGATACGTGCCGGAGAGGTTCCAGCGGAATTTGGTGGAGCCGAGGCCGAACTGGGACTCGGTGAGGTTGGCGGCGGCGCAGCCGGCTTTGAGGGCGAGGCCGTGGCTGCCCATTTGGCCGGGGGGGTAGACGCTGGCTTTGTACATTTCGCCGGGGCCGCCCGTGGCGAGGACGACGGCGTTGGCGGCGAAGACGACGAGGCCGCGGTCGGGGGCGTCGAGGCGGTTGAAGTCGAGGGCCAGGGCGCCGATGACGCGGCGGGCGGGGCCTTGGCCGGCGAAGAGGAGGTCAATGACTTCATGTCGGTCGAAGATGGCTGTGCCGTTGCGGCGGACCTGGGCCAGGGACTTCTCGACCATGAGCATGGAGGTCTTGGGTCCGCAGGAGGTGGCGCGCTGGCGGGGGTCGTGGTCGGTCTTGTAGCCGCAGTAGGCGCCGTAGCGGTTGAAGGGGAAGGGCACGCCGTTCTTGACGAGGTGGAAGAACTCGGTGGCGGAGCCGACGGCCTCGCAATAGGCGATGTCGCCGTGCATCATGCCGCCCTGGAACAGGACGCGGGCGAAGTCCATGGGGCTGTCGGGGGCGTCGCCGGCCACGCCGATCTTGTAGTAGGTCTGCTTGTCGGAGCCGCTGTTGGCGGATGTGCCGGCGCCGAGGCGCGCGGTGACGACGGCGACAGGCGTGGCGCCGAGGTCGTGGAGGTGCTCGGCGCAGTTGAGGCCGGCGGCGCCAGAGCCGACGACCAGGGCGTTGACGCGGTAGACCGGGGCTGTGAGGCCGCCGGGCAGGGCGAGGCTGTCGCAGGCGATGTTCATGGGCGGGGCTCCGGCGCGCCCGCCGCGCCAACGGCCGCGCGGCGGGCGAGTTTGGGGAAGCGGCCGAACGGCCGGTCGTTTCCTGGGGCTCAGGGGACGAGGACGGCTTTCATGACTTTGCGGTCGCGCATGAGTTCGAGGGCGGTGGTGGCTTGGTCCAGGGGGCAGCGGTGGTCAATGAGCTTTTCGAAGGGGAAGCCGCCGGCTTCGACCATGCGGATGGAGCGGAGGAGGTGGGAGGTGTCGCTGACCCAGACGCCCTGGATCTGGACGTTCTTGCGGACGAGGTCGTAGAAGGGGTCGAGGGTGACTTCTCCTTCCGGGGTGGAAACGCCGGCCATGACGTAGCGGCCCAGGGGGGCGACGAGTTTGACGCCTTCGGCAAAGGCGCTGGGGTGGCCGGCGCACTCGATGACGACGTCGGCGCCGCGGCCGTGGGTGTGGTCCTTGACGAACTGCAGGCGCTGCTCGGTGGACATTTCGTCGCGGACGAGGACGTGGGCGGCGCCGAACTGGCGGGCGAGGTCGAGGCGATGGCGGCTGGCGGAGCTGGCGATGACCATGGCCTGGGCGGCGCCGCCGCGGATGGCGCAGGCGAGAACAAAGAGGCCGAGGGGGCCGGCGCCTTGGATGACGACGGTGTCGCCGGGCTTGATGCGGGCTTCCTGGATGGTGTGGGCGGCGGTGGCGCCGCTGCACGATGCCTGGACAAGGACGGCAGGGTCGACTTGGGAGTCAATGCGGATGAAATGGCAGTTTTGCCGGAGGTGGATATACTCGGAATAGCAGCCGTGGAAGTAGGGGGCGTCCTTGCAGCCTACGGAGATGCCGTAGGTGAGGCGGTGGGGGCAGAGGGCAGGCTGTTTGAGCACGACGCACGTGTGGCAGCGGCCGCACATGATGCCGCGTTCCCACATGACGCGGTCGCCGGGCTTGAG
>CAYYEE010000128.1:0-9996 GCA_964470775.1 uncultured Planctomycetota bacterium
GCTGCGGCGGTCGAGCAAGCCGCTTTCGATTATTGCGTTGGAGTGCGGCTTCGCGGACCAGAGCTACTTCACCAAGGTCTTTCGCCGGCACGCGGGCATGACGCCGCGGCGCTATCGGCGCGAGGCGGGGGAGGGGGCGCAGGGCGGGGTGGGTTGACGTTGGTTACGGAAGCGGCGGGGCGGGCGAGGCGGCCCGCTTCTTGAGTTCTTCGACTTCCTTGGTTAGCGCTTTGATCTGCGCTTGCAGCGCGGGCAGGCGGTGGGTGAGGGCGCGGACGCGCTGGGCCTGGGCCATGGGGCGCGCGGGGATGCCCATGTAGTCGCGGCCGGGGGCCAGGTCGCCCACCACGGCCGACTTGCCGGAAACCCGGGCGCCGTCGCCGATGGTGAGGTGGCCGGCCACGCCGACCTGTCCGGCCAGGGTGACGTTGCGGCCCACGGTGACGCTGCCGCTGATGCCGACTTGGCTGACGATGAGGCAGTGGGGGCCGAGGCGCACGCCGTGGCTGATGACGCAGCACGAGTCAATCTTGCATCCCTGGCCGATGACGGTGTCGTTGAGGGCGCCGCGGTTGACCACGCTGCTGGCGCCGATGCTGACATCGTCGTGCACAATGGCCACGCCGGTCTGCGGGATGGGCTCGTAGCGTTCGCCATCGGGGGCGAAGCCGAACCCGTCGCTGCCGATGACGGTGTTGGCGTGGACCACGACGCGTTTGCCCAGGCGGCATCCGTGGTAGACGCACACGTTGGGATGGAGCACGGTCTGGGCTCCGACCTCAACGTTCTGCCCCAGGTAAACGCCAGCCATGAGCACGGCCTCGTCGCCCACAACGCAGCGGGCTTCGATCGTGGCGTGGGGGCCGACGCTGACGCCCGCGCCCAGGCGCGCCGTGGGGTGGACCACGGCCGTGGGGTGGACGCCAGGCTCGGGGCGCGGGGGCAGGGGACCGAAGATGGCGGCGATGCGGGCAAAAGCGAGGTAGGGGTTGGCGCAGATAAGGAAGTTGCCTTCTTCGCGCGCCAAGGCCGGGGGGACGATGACGGCGGTGGCCTTTGTCGTGGCGATGCGGTTGACGTACTTGGGGTTGCTGACAAACGCGAGGTCGCCGGGACCCGCGTCGACAATGGCAGCCACGCGCCGTATGGCCGCTTTGGGGTTGCCTTTGACCTGCCCGCCCACACTGGCAGCTAGTTCCTGCAGGGTTTTCGTCATGGCCAGACCCTCTCCGGTAGCGAGTCCTGCGGAGGATTCTAGCACGGCGAGCTGGCCGGGCCAAGAGAACCACGCCGCAGTCCGGGCGGGCCGCTGAATCTTTGGTCTTGGCGACGGTGCAAGAGGGACCGGGCAGGTAACGGACGGTCAGAGTGGCGCTGCGGTTCGCGGCCACGAGAATCCCCCAGGTTCCAGCAGATGGGACCTGATGCGCGGATCGGTTTTTCCTTGACAGAAGATACTTTGGGTGATAATAATCACAATACTGCTGCAATATTTTCAGGCGTTGTGAACTGTGTTGCACGATCCAGTGGACCGGGCGCCAACGTGCAGGGTGTGCCCGGACATCGTGTTGGTGGTTGGGGATTGGGAGGCATGGTCATGAATAGGGCTTCGAGGCGCACGGCAGCGTTCACCCTTATCGAGCTGCTCGTGGTGGTGGCGATCATCGCCATCCTGGCGGCCATGCTGTTGCCTGCGCTTTCGGCGGCGCGGGAGAAGGCGCGACGCTCGAGTTGCACCAACAATCTCAAGCAGATCGGCAGCGCGGCGATCGCCTACAGCGGCGACTACTCCGATTACCTGCCATGTTCGCCTGCCGTGTTTGGGGCGGAGATCGACTGGTGTACCCCGAACATGTACGGTTGCACGCTTACTGGCTCCAAGCATCCGAACAACACGAACGGCGGCAATCCCACCTACACCGCCTATCCAACCAACTCCTTCAACATGATCTATTCCGCCACGACTCCCGCGGGAACACAGCAAAGACTCCGCATGGACACGTTTTGGGCTGGTGTCCCTTCCGTCTACACGTATTTTCGCGTCATCGCAACCGGGATGAAGCTGGGGACGGCGGACTCGCCAAGCGCGCTATCGGCGGGGAACTTAAATAATGCGCCCACGGGTCTCGGCATGTTGCTGGTCGGGGGGTACCTGGCCGAGTCAACCGTGTATTACTGTCCCAGCGCGCCTGACATGCGCGGCGATTCGGACCTGACCGCAGGGCGGTTCGGCGGCAGCACGGTGAGCCATTGGCGCGACGCGGGCGGATTTGACAAGAACACCATGCTTTACGGCAACTGGGCGAACTCCGCGCCCGCCGCTGCGACCTTCAGCGCTCTCTACTCCTCCTACAGCCACCGCAACACGCTGTTGGGGCTGCAAGGGCCGTGGCACAGGAACATGGAGCGCGTCAAGGATCCCTACACTTCGGTCATCGGGACCAAGCCTCTGACCTACGCCCAGCTCGGCAACGGCATCTTTCAGACGCAGCGCCTCCTTGGGGGGCGATCGCTGGCCACGGACACCTTCAGCAAGGGCTACAGCTACGACGGGCTGAAGCGGAAGATATTCGGGGCCGGCGCGGTCATGACCATTGCGTCCATGGCCGACACGCAGAAGATGGCCGGCATGGGCATCCAGGCGCACCGGACCGCTTACAACACCCTCTATGGGGATGGCCACGTCGCGCCTTACAATGACCCGCAGGAGCGCGTGGTCTGGCATCGCGAGGGGCGTTCGGCGACGGTGTACACCTCGGACAACGTGTATGACGGCCACATGGCGTTCCGCTACTGGATCGGCGACGGCGGGCCCTACGGCACAGGCTCGGCGAACTACGGTTGCTTCTCGAACTCGTACGCGGACGTGTGGCACCAGATGGATGTGGCGGCTGGTGTGGACAGCGACGCGAAGGTGACTTACTAGCGGGATGCCCGTCACCGATGGGTGGGCTGCTTCAGCGGGGCGGCGCCTGGCGCCGCCCCGCTGTATGTGGGCGCCTGGGGCGGACAGGCGGTTGGTGTGGGTCTCTGGCGGGTGAAGGCGGTATTCTTGGCAGGGCATTCTTGTTCGGAGGGTTGGGTGTGAAGAGGGTTCGTCTTGGCGGCTGCGCAGGATGGACGCTGCGCGGCGTGGCTGTGGCGGCGCTGGCGGGCGTGACGCTGGCGCAGGGCGGCGGGCTGGACAAGCAGGAGGGGCTTATTCTCGCGGAGAACGGAAAGTCGGACTTCTCGATCGTGTGCGCGGAAGACGCGCCGGCTTCGGTTCGCGAGGCGGCGGACGAACTCCAGCGCGTCTTTGAAGCCTCGACCGGCGTCAAGCTGGCGATCTCGTCCGCGCCGGCCAAGGCGGCGATCTGCGTGGGCGCCAGCGATCTGACGCGGCGCCTTGGCGTGGACGTGTCCGCGCTGCCCGATGAGGGGTTCATCATCGAGACGCGGCAAGGCCACGTGGTCATCGCAGGCAAGGACACCAAGGACAACGAGCGGACCAAGCTGAACGGCGTGAGCGATGGAACCTACTACGGCGTCATGGCCTTTCTGGAGCGCGTCGTTGGCGCGCGGTGGCTGCTGCCGGGTCCTGACGGGGAAGACATCCCCCGCCACGCCAGGCTGGCCGTGGCGCCGCTGAAGATCATGGACGCGCCGGCGCTTGCCTATCGCCAGCTCCACTCGCCCGGCGGCACGCCGGAAGGCCGGGCGTGGGTGCGGCGTCTGGGCGTGGACGGCAAGCGCGTGGCGATGGTGATGGACTACAACCACTCCTTTCACCGCTACGGCATGAAGGAGAAGCTGAAGGGGCGCCCGGAGCTCATGGCCATGCTGAAAGGCAAGCGTGTGCCCATCGAAGAGGTGAAGAGCGAGCACCTGAGCGAGGCGAAGTTCTGCACGTCCAACCCGGAGCTTGTGAAGATGTTCGCCGAAGGCGTGCTTGAGGAGATGGCGAAGACCCCTGCGCAGAGCATGTGGTCGGTTTCGCCGTCGGACGGCGGCGGGTGGTGCGAGTGCGATAATTGCGTGGCGCTCGACGAGCCGTGCGACTGGCCGGGCGCCGCGGGGAGCAAGTCGCTTTCACGCCGGGTCTTCACTTTCTACAACCAGGTGGCGCGGATCGTGAAGGAGAAGCAGCCCGGCAAGCGGTTGGGGTGTTTCGCGTACGCGGCCTACAATTACCCGCCCGCAACACCGATGAAGTTTGATCCGAGCCTGTTCCTCATGCTGGCGTCGCGGCCCTATTACGGCTATTCGCTCTATCGTCCCGAGTTCCAGAAGGAGTTCGTCCGGCTGGCGGACGGCTGGGACGCGCTGTTTCCCGGCCGGATGGGGTGGATGGACTTTTCGGTCTACACGGGGCCGCTGAAGTGCTCGGTGGGCGCGCCCTACCCGGCGGGCTTCGAGATCATGAAGCTGGTCTTTGGCAAGGCGCGCGAAAAGAAGTGGCCGGCCGTGTTCTGGGCCGGTCAGCAGGTGATCGGCTACGGCGCGCTGACGAACTATGTGGCGGCCAAGATGCTGTGGCGGCCGGAGAGCGACGTGGACGCGCTGGCGGCGGAGTGGCTGGCGCGGGCGTACGGCCCCGGCGGTGAGGCGATGGGCAAGATCAACGCGCTGCTGGAGGAAAAGCTGGCCGCGTACAAACGGTCGTTCAAGGTCACGGACGGGCAGTTGTATCAGTACCGTTGCGTGCCTGAACAGGTGCGTGCCGTGCACCTGCCCATCTTCGGTCAGATGGAGGCGCTCTACACGGAGGCGCTGGCCAAGGCGGCCACGGACAGCCAGCGCCGGCGCGTGGAGATGTTCGGCGACAACCTGGTGGTTCTGCATTGGCACATGCGCAAGGCGGGGTGGATGGAGGCGCCGGAGAAGTCGGTGTTCTATCGTTCGGACGACGCCTTCAAGGCGTTCGCGGAAAAGAATTACATGTCGCTCGCGATCCGGTGTGTGTGGCGCAAGCCCGAGGAAATGCTGGCGCCCAAGTTGGGCGTTGCGGCCGCGGCGCCGCCATCGCGGCATGACTGACGGGGAAGGGCGGACGCCTCACTTCCGCGGCTCAGGAGGGGGCGCCTGCGCCGAACCGGCGCCCGGCGGCGCGGATCGGGCGAAGCGCGTCCACGTCCAGAGCATGACATAGTAACCCACCAGCAGGCCGGCGAAAACATCGCTGACAAAGTGCTTGCGGAACTTGATGCGGGCGATGGCGCACGCGATGGCGCACACAATGGCCAGGACGCGAAGGGGCGGGTAGGCCAGCGCGACATAAGTGGCGATGGCCGCGGCCACCGTGGCGTGGCCCGAGGGCAAGGACGTGTGGCGGTATCCCGCAAACCGTTCGCTCCAGGGCAGGACCTTGGTGACGCCGTCCGCGATTTCCGGACGCATCCGGCCGATGAGGGCGGCGGACACCCCGCTGATGAGGCTGGCGGCGATGACGCCGGCGGCGTAGCACGCCAGCAGGCGCTTACGGCTGGGGTCCATGCGCCAAAGCGCGATGCCCAGAATGAGGGCGAAGAGAGGCTCGCCCATGTCGTTGGGCACGCGCCACGTGGAGTCGCTGGCCAGGCGCTTCAGAACGGGGTTAGACCCTTGGCGCCATTCGTGGAACTGGCCGGAGAGGGGACCGTAGGTGTAATCGTCCGTGGCCAGGAGCGCGCAAAGGACCCCGCCGTAGATGACGACGGCGGTGATGACGCGAAGCAGTGGACCACGGATGGCGGCGGGCACGGAGTTCACTCCTTGGCGGAGGCAGGGGCGGGCTGGGCGTTCCAGCCTTTGAAGTTGTAGAGACGCCACGCCTTGCACCGGCGCAGTACAAGCCCGGCCGCGACGCAGTCGGCCATGCCCGCGTCCTCCACGCGATCAAAGGCCGCCGGAATCTCGGGGGGCAGCGTGGCCTTCTGTTCGGCTCCTACGTCCGCCATGCGGACGTAGAGGGCATCCCGGCCTTTGATATCGCTCCAGCCGTTCCAGATGTCGTACTGGTTCATGGGCGTGGGGCTGGGGGGCACGTAGGTCCACGGCTGCCCCGGCATGTAGAAGGCCAGGACGCTGGCGTCGCGCTGGTTGCGGCCCACAACGGCGCAGCCTTGCCGCAGGGGCGCGGCGGCCTTGGCGGCGAAGGCGGCCACGTCGCGCCAGCCGGCGGCCCGCTCCATGGGCAGGCGGGCCGGGTCCAGCCCGCACGCGTCGGCCAGGCGGAAAGAGACGCCCGGCGCCAGGATGAAGAACGTGATGACCGCTCCCACGGCGAACGCCGTCCACCACCACCGCCGCACGATCTGCTCGCCCCACCGAGGCGCCCAGTAGAGCGCGCCGCCCAGGAACAAGGCGTGGAGCATGACCGCGGGCCAGTTGGGGTCCACGTGGCGGATGAACGAGAGCGCGCCGTAGAACAGGAAGACCGGCAGCACGCCCGCGAGGATGAGCCGGCTGTCGTCGTCGCTCCTGCGCTGGCGCCAGTGATGGACGAAGGCGATGACGAGCAGAACGAAAAGCACAGGCGACACCACGCCCATGAGCGCGCCGACGTACTCGAACGGGCCAAGCAGACCGCTAATCTCCCAGTCAGGCTTGGCCTTCTGCGCCTGGTGGTAGAACATGATCCACCCGTGGCGGGAGTTCCAGACGAATTGCGGAATCAAGAAGAGCAGGCCGCCGAGGGTGGCGAGCCAGGGACCGGGCCGGCGCAGCCACGGCCGCGCCTGGGGCGAAAGGGCGAGATAGGTGAACAAGGTGGCGGGGAAGAAGAGCATGGCCATCTTGCCCGTGAGGCCCACACCGATGGCGAGCGCGACGACCACCCAATAGCCAGGTTTGCGGTCGCGCGTGGCTTTGATCATGGCCCACATGGCCGCGGCCCAGCACGTCATGAGCGGGCTGTCCACGTTCATGATGAAGCTGCCCACGACGAAAAGGGGCACGACTTGGTGGACGATGAGGAACCCGGCCACGCCGCGGCGCTCGCCCGGCCGCAGGCGCTCGTAAAGGAGGACGGAAAAGACCAGCGTCGCCGCGGAACACAGCGCGGAGAAGACACGAATGCCGAACTCCGTCTGGCCGAAGACTTGGCAACCCAGCCACATGAGCCACGCGGCCAGCGGGCCTTTGGTGTAGTAGCACCAGTCGAGACGGCGCGAGTACTGCCAGTGGACCGCCTCGTCGGGGATAAGCTCGTAGACGCCGGCCGCAATGTAGACCAGCCTTGCGGCCAGCGCCGCGGCCACCACGCCCCAGAACCACGGCGCGGCCAGGACGGAGCGGGGCCGGGTCGCGTCGTCGGTGAGTTCAGAGTTGCTCATGGACGCCTATTAAACCGGAAGGAGAGCGTGGGAGCAAGGACGGCAGGGACAGAAAGGACCGAAGGGACGGAAGGGGCATGACCGCCGAGATAGACCTGTTGCGCGCAGAACGATTTGGCGCGGGTTTAGGTGCTCATCTGGGGAAATGGGCCGTGGCGCCTACCAGCCTGTTGAAAATGTCGCGTCTGTTCCGAGGACACGTTGCGATCCCGCCGTTGGCGGGCTTCCGCAACATGTCCCCGCCGACGCGGTGTCTTTTTCAACGGGCCGCTACGCCCCGCAGATATCCCTCAGCCGCAAGGCGTTGCGCACGGCCAGGCCGTCTACGTTGTTGTTGAAGTAGACGAACACGTCCTTGCCCTGCTTGCGCCACTCGCCGATGCACTCGGCGTCTTCGTGCAACGACCGGTCAGAGTAAGCTTTGCGGTTGCTGCCGCGGGGACCGTGGCGGCGCAGGTAGACGAAGTCGGCCGTGGCCTTTTCGACGACGCGGGCGCGGGGCATGTCGGCGTTGACGAGGGCCACGTTGTGCTTGGCGAGCAGCTCTTCCACTTCGGGGACAAGCCATGTGGCGTGACGGAACTCGACGGCGTGGCGCGTGCGCCAGGTCTGGGTGACCACGCGCAGAAAGGTGGAGAGACGGGGGATGTCGGCGCGCAGGCCCGAGGGGAGCTGCCACATGACCGGTCCGAGCTTGGCGCCCAGCCGGATGAGCGACGAGCGGAACTCGGACAGGTCGGCCCCGCAGCCGCGGAGCATCTTGTTGTGCGTGATGACCTTGCTGGCGCGCGAGGAGAAGAGGAACGTCGGGGGCGTGCTCTGGCGCCACTTTTCGGCCATGGCGTCCGAGGTGGTGTGGTAGAAGGTGGCCTTGAGTTCAAGGCTGTTGAAGTGCTTGGCGTAGAACTCCAGCCACTGGCTTGGCGGCAGGTCAGCAGGGTAGAAGACGTCGCGCCAGTGTTCGTAGGTGTAGCCACACGTGCCGATTCGGAGTGTTCCTTGGGTGTTTGCCACGTTGTTATCCGGTTGGGGAAGGGAGCGCCGCGTGACCGCGGGTTATTGCATGGGGTCCAGCGCTTCCAGCAGCTCCCGCGGGATGCCGATGTCAACGACGTCCAGACGTCCGACCAGGGCTGGGCCGGAACCGGCGAAGAAGCCGCTTTTGGCCGCGGCGAAGGTGGCGGTGCGCGTGGCCTTGAGCGCCGCGCCGAGGACGCGGCCGGTCTCGCCGCAGAGGCCGGAGGGCGTGTCCACGGCCAGAACGGGCCGTCCGCAACGGCCGGCAAGCTCGATGAGCGTGCGAATAGGCTCGCGGACTTCGCCGGTGAGTCCCGTGCCCAGCAGGGCGTCCACGATCAGGTCGCATGCGGCCAGGCGCGGGGCCGCGGCCTCGGCTTCTTCGACGGTGAGGACTTCGGCCAGGGGCAGGCCCATGCGGCGGAGCACACCGAGATGGACGCCGGCGTCCGAGGAGGGGGGGATGTCGCTGGCGCGGGCGGCGAGCAGCGTCTCGGCGCGCACGCCCGCGTTATGCAGCCGCCGGGCGATGACAAAACCGTCGCCGCCGTTGGCGCCCTTGCCGCAGAGCACAAGGGCGGTCATGCCCGATGTAGCGGGCAGCATCTCCAGCGCGATGGCCGCGGCTCCGGCGCCGGCGCTCTCCATCAGAACCACGCCGGGCAGGCCGTACTCCTCAATGGCCCTGCGGTCGATCTCGCGTATCTGCGATGGTGTGCCAACACGGCAATCCATGGTACGGCCTTCCCATCTGCAAAACCGGGAGCCCGCGACGGCGGATCAGGCACGCCCCAACGGACGCGCAAAGGCAGCCGCGACCGTCCTGCCTGTCGCGATGCGCCGCAGGCGGTTCTGGCGGGACGAATGCACCTCTTTGATTATCCCCGTCCCAAGGCGGGATGTCAACCGCCGCGAGGCGGGGCAAAATGGTGTTTGCATCCTGGCGGCTAAGTGCTATACTAATGTGCTTTAGTGGCCGGGGAGATTGTGTCCCCCCATATCGCGGCCCAGAACAGGCGGAGAACCGGTCCCGAGATGTTCGAGTCCCTTTCACAAGGTCTTGAGAGCGCGTTCCGGAGGATTCGCGGCCTGGCGCGGATCACGGAGAGCAACACGCGCGAGGCGATGCGGGATATCCGCACCGCTTTGCTCGAGGCTGACGTGAACTACAAGGTGGTCAAGGACTTCACGGAGCGGTGCCTGCGGGAGGCCGAAGGCGAGAAGGTCCTCAAGAGCGTTTCGCCCGGCCAGCAGGTGGTGAAGATCGTCTATGACGAGCTGGTGAAGCTGATGGGCCCGGTGGACCACGCGATTCCGTTCGTGGACCGGGGCGTGACGCCGGTGATGCTGGTCGGTTTGCAAGGCAGCGGCAAGACGACGACGGCCGGCAAGCTGGCCAAGTACTTCCAGAGCCGCGGCAAACGGCCCGGGCTCGTGGCGGCCGACGTGCAGCGCCCCGCGGCCGTGGAGCAGTTGCGCGTCATCGCGTCGCAGCTGAACGTTCCGTTCTACTCCGAAGAAGGCGGCCGTCCGCCGAAGATCTGCGAGCGGGCGGTGAAGTGGGCGGATGAGAACGGCCTGGATGTGGCGATCCTGGACACCGCGGGACGGTTGCACATTGACGCGGCGTTGATGACGGAACTGCGGGAGATCGTGGATCGCGCCAAGCCCTCGCAGATCTATC
>CAYYEE010000129.1:0-9939 GCA_964470775.1 uncultured Planctomycetota bacterium
CGCGCCTCCGGAGGGCGCGGCGTCTATTCACTATGATAACTCGCTTGATTTGGGACTAGGGGGCCTGTCGCGTTCATCGGCCGTTCGAAGGCTTGCCGCCGCCCAGCGCCTTGCGCAGCGCTTGGGCCAGGGCGTCGATCTGATAGGGCTTCTGGATGAAACCCGCCAGCCCCTTGCCCGCGAACCGCTGGGTGACCTCCTGCTCGTTGTAGCCGCTGGAAAGAACGACGCAAACATCGGGCCGCACGCGCCGCAGCTCGCGGAAGGTTTCCTCTCCGTCCATGTGCGGCATGGTCAGATCGAGAATGACGCAGACGAAGTCGCCGGGCCGCTCGCGAAAGATGGCGAGAGCCTCCGCGCCGTTGCCGGCGCAGACGACCTCAAAGCCCAGCCGTTCGAGCATTCTCTGTCCCACGACGCGGACGGTTTCCTCGTCGTCCACCAGCAGGGCCTTGCCGCTGCCCTTCCACCCGCCGGTGCCGGCCCTGGCGCTCTCTTCCTGCGCGGGCTGCGCCGAGGCGGGCAGAAGCACCTTGAAGGTCGAGCCCTGGCCTGGTTCGCTATAGACCTTGACGGCGCCGCGGTGGCCGCGCACGATGCCCAGCACCGCGGCCAGGCCCAGGCCGCGGCCGGTGAACTTGGTGGTGAAGAAGGGGTCGAAGATGCGCGCCTTGGTGGCCTCGTCCATGCCGCAGCCCGTGTCAGCCACTTCGACGCTGACGTACGGGCCGGGTTCGAGGCCCTCGGCGTAGGGCATCTCGGACAGGTACTCCCTGTCGCACTCCATCGCCGCCGTGGTGATTGAGATGACGCCGCTTCGTTCGCCGATGGCCTCCGACGCGTTCGTGATGAGGTTCATGATGACCTGGCGCATCTGCGACGCGTCGGCCTCCACGGCGGGCAGGTTGTCCGCCAAGCGGTAGCGCAGCGCCACCTTCTTGGAGATGGACACATCGAGCAGGTGGGTCATCTCGCGGATGACGGCGTTGAGGTCGAGCGCCTGCACCACGAAGCGGCCTTTGCCCGCATAGGCCAGCATCTGGCGGCACAGGTCCGCGGCGCGGCGCGAAGCGGTCTCGATGGCGCTGAGGTTTTCGCGCGCGGGGTGGGCGGGGGGGAGATCCAGAAGGGCCAGGCCCGCGTTGCCCAGCACGGCCATGAGCAGGTTGTTGAAGTCGTGGGCGATGCCGCCAGCCAACACGCCCAGGCTCTCCAGCTTCTGCACCTGCTGCATCTGCGACTCCAGCCGCAGCCGCTCCTCTTCGGCGCGTCTGCGGTCCGTCGTGTCGCGCACGGACTCGATGGCGCCCACCAGGCGGCCCTGGGCGTCGTAGAGGGCGGTGGCTTTGGCCCAGACGTAGATGCCCCCGTGTCCGAGATTGGGCAGGTGCGTCTCCGCGACCAGGGTTTGGCCCTGGCGCCGGAGGTTCGTGTACAAGGACTCGATGCCGGCGTCGGGTTTGAGAACCAAGTCGGCCAGGATAGGCCGGCGGACGCCGTAGAAGGGCAGGGCATGGGCATAGTTGCCCTTGCCGAGGACCTCGCTGGCGGGCACGCCGGTCATCGCCTCCACGGCTTTGTTCCACGCGATGACGCGTCCGCCGGCGTCAATGACGAAGGTGGCGTCGGGCAGGTGGTCGAAGATGCCGGCCAGCCGCTGCTCCGAGTCCTTGAGGCGCTGCGCGGTCTCCACGCGCTGCGTGATGTCGCGCGCCGCGGCGTAGATCGTGTCGCCCCGTGGATAGGACCGCCATTCCAGCCACCGCCACGACCCGTCCTTGCAGCGATAGCGGTTGACGAACGCGTGGACGGGGTTCTGCTCCGAAAGACTCCGGACCGCCTGGGCCGTGGCCTCTTTGTCCTCGGGGTGGACGAAGTCGGCGAAAGGACGGCTCATCAGCTCCTCCTGCGTCCATCCCAGCGTCTTTTCCTACTCCGCGTTGAGGCGCCGGAAACGGCCTTCCCTGCTGTCGGCGATGGCGAAAAGGTCCAGGGCCACGCTGAAGAACTGGTTCAGTTCTTCCGTCTTGGCGCGCAGGGCATCCTCGGCGGCCTTGCGCAGCGTGATGTCCTCAAAGGTCGTGTAGACCTGGAAAGGCTTGTCCTCGCCGGGCCGGAACTGGGGGATGGCGTGGACCTGAATCCAGCGGTGGGCGTTTTCCCTGGGGTTGAAGACGCCCATGATCACGCCGCGCACCTCGCGGCCCGTGCGCAGGGCGGTCATGGAGGGGTGGTCCTCGCCGGGGAAGTCGGAGCCGTCCTCGTGGATGGCGCGCCAGCGCGGGTCTCGCGACATGCGGCCGGTCAGCTGGTCCAGCGTCAGCCCCAGGATGCGCTCGGCCGCGGGGTTGGCGGCCACAATGGCGCCGTCGGCGGCCTGGTACACAACGCCCTGGGCCATGGTTTCGAACAGGGCGCGGTGCTTGCGCTCGCTCTCGTTCAGAGTCTCCTTGGCCTGGAGGCGCACGACCATCTCTCCGGCCTGGAGCGCGATGACCTCCAGGGCGCGCCGTTCTTCGTCAGCGAACGCGTCCGGAGAGCGCGACGCGATGGCGAGCACGGCGACGGGTTCGCCGCCCGACATGGCGGGCAGAACAGCGCATCGCCGGAACCCCGCGCGGGTCTCGAATTCCGTCAGCCCGGGCGCCAGGTCGCGCCAGGCGCCGTACAGAGGCTTGCCTTGTCTTGCCATGACCGCCTGGGGCGAATCCGGGGCAAAGCGCGCCGCGGCCCGGGGCAGTTGTTCGCCCAGGCCCCGGTGGGCCGCCAGGACCACCGCGCCTGTTCCGGCATCCACCAGAAAGAACCCGCCCCCATCGCAGTGGGGCAGGCGCAACGCCGCGTCCAGGATGCGCTCCGTGCCCTCGGCCACGCTGGAAGCGTCCATCAGCGACTGGCTCAAGTCATACTGCAGCCGCAGCAGCCTCTCCGCCCGTTTGGCCGCGGTGACGTCGAGCGCGAAGGAGATAACGCCGCTGACGCCGCCTTTGTCCTGGCGGACTGGATAGCCGCGCATGAACCACGACTCGCCGTTGTCGAAACAGATTTCGCCCTGCTGGGGCTGGCCTGTTTCCAGGGCGCGTTTCACGGGGCAGTCTTCACACTTGCGCTCCCGGCGTTCCCAGACATCCTTGCATGTCTGTCCCGCCATCTCCTCGCGCGCGAGGCCGGCGGCTTGGGCCGCGGCCTTGTTGGCCCACTGAACGCGCAGGTCGCGGTCGTAGAAGACGAACATCTCCTGGGCGGTGTCCAGGATAAGCGACTTCTCCTGTTCGCTCTGGCGCAAGGCCGCCATGGCGGCCTTGTGGCTGGTGATATCGAGCGCCGTGAAGGTCACGCCCTGGGAGAGGTCGCCCGGGTGGATGGGCGTGGAACTGAGCAGCACGTCAATCACGCGGCCGTCCTTGCGGCGCCAGCGGGTTTCGACGGTCCCGGTTCCCTGGCGGGCGATCTGGGCGTATTTCTCGCGGCCCACGTACTCGTAGTCTTCGTCCGTCGGGTACAGCATACGAGCGTTCTGGCCCACCAGCTCGCTTCGCTCGTAACCGGTCATCCGGCACAAGCGGTCATTGGCTTCCGCGACGGTTCTGTTGACCGCCACGCCGATGCCGGCCGGGGCGGCGCGCAGGATGCTGTCCAGCCGGTCGCGGCTTTCCTGGAGCGCGGCCTCGCCCTCGCGGCAGCGGGTGACAGGGGAGTGGGCCACGACAAGGCGCGCGGGCCCGCAGCCTTCCAGCCGCCATGCCTGCGTCCTGAACCAGCGGCGCCCGCGTTTGGTTTGAACGGGGTACTCGATCTCAAGGGGTGAGCGCGCGTCGTGGAGCGTCCGGTCCAGGGCGCCGGCGATCTCCGCGCCGGCGTCCGCCGGGTCGGACCGGACCTTGGCGAGGTAGTCGTCCCCTTCGCGGGCGCCCACGCCAACGGGCCCCCGGCCCCGCAAGCGCAGCCAGGCGGGGTTGCAATAGATGACACGCCCCTGCTCGTCCAGGATAAGGACGCAGGTGGGCAAGACGGCAAGAGCGCCCCACGCCAGAGAAGCGCCAAGGAGCGTGTCCGCGTCTTTGCGTTCTGGCCGGCCCTGAGCCATGCGCGGCCCTCCTGGCCGGCGCCGCATGGCACGCCAGCGCCTTGGCCTTCCCCCTCGCCTGCGCCGCCTGGGCTTTTGGCGCCGCCGGCGGCATCATGGCCCGCCATTAACCAGTATACCGCATTTGACCCAAAAAGGCGACAAGACGCATGGCTTGCGCGGCCGAAGGCGCGTTCTTGCCGGGGTGGGCGGTCTCCACGAAGCGGCCGTCCGCCGAGCTCCGGGACCGCGGGGCTAGAGTGTGACGTAGTGACGAATCTTGCGGGCCAGGGTGGCGGGGTTGGTCTCGGCCAGCCGGCTCAGCACCTTTTCCCAGCGGTAGGAGAAGCTTCCGCCCGGGTCGTACCGCTCGTGGCTGAAGAGCAGATGGAAGGCGCCCTTGTAGCGCAGGTACTTGGCCTGGATCATCTCGAATCGCTCTTGGAAGGCTTCCAGGTACTCGCGCACGAACTCCTGCTTGTCCTTCACAGCCTCCAAGCGCTTGTTCATGGGCTGGGCGTAGTGGATGGCGAGCATGTCCAGCGGGGTGCTGTAGTCGGCGAAGGCGCCGGTGAAGTCGCCCACCACGATGCGCGCGGGCAGGCGGTCGGGCGTCTCCTGCATGATCTCGTCGCCGTCGTCGAAGAGCGGCTCGCCATTGGGGCCTACGCGTCCGGCGATGATGTTGGCGGCCGCCGCCTCGCCCAGGAGACGGGCAAACGCCAGCGCATAGCGGTTGCTGGCGAACCTCGCCAGGGGCACTTTGTCGGTGGAGCGGCCATGAATGTAGTCGCGCTCGAAATAGGTGGCCCAGAAGCGCAGGCCCATGTACTGGGCGTTGCGGCCCTTGTACACGGCCATGACCTTGCCCGGCGCCACGGGCGGCACGGTCATGCCCAGTTGCCGACAGCCGAGGTGGCGGTCCAAGATGTAGTTGGTGTACTCGGCCGTGCGGAGCATGGCCGTGCCCAGGTCCTTGCCCTCGTCCAGGTACTGCCAGATGTCCCACTTCTGCATGCGGATGACTTTGAGCGCGTTGGGTTTGCCGTTGCGGAAGCACAAGAGGGACACGTAGACGCCCCGCATGCCCGGCATGGACTGGCGCCGGGCGAGGGGTTCCTCCACGCGGCCGATGTTGACGGCCTCCATGTCCGGGTGGTTGCGAAAAGCGTTGAAGATGTACTCCTTGACACGGTGTGTCTCGGAGCAGAGCTCGGCCAGGGCCGAGTCCGCGCCCGGCAGGCCGCAGGCTTCATAGACCGTGTCGAAGATCAGCTCCCCCTCTTCGATGCGCGCGCCGGGCAGCCAGCGCACCTTCATGAAGAACTCCGCGGCCAGCCCCAGCGACTCCACCTCGGAGACTTCCTCTTCGCTGTTGCCCACCAGCGCCTCGATCATGGCGTTGCGCCATTCCGTGTTGTCCACGTCATCGCGCTGGAACTCCACGGGCGTGGCCGCGCGGAACTTCTCGGCCAAGCGGGCGTGGGCCTGGCGCACCGCCGCCTCGTCGCCCCAGTCCAGGTTCAACTCCTGAAAATCGGCCGCGCCGAACCGCTCCTTGTCGGCGCGGAAGAACTCCACCTCCGGATGAAGCCGCGCGTTGCGCCGGCCCGCGTGGTCTTTGATCTCTTTGAGGCAGGCGGCCAAGTCCGCCGCGGGCAAGCCGCCCAGTTGCTGGAACTCATCAAAGGTCAGGTGGCGTGTGCCCGTGCGCATGCTGTAGTAGTACATGGCGCGCGCGCCGATGGCGATCTTGGAGTCCTGCACCCGCTTGCGCATTTCTTCCGTGGTCTTGGGCGCGTAGCTGATGCGCCAGCACTCGCCGCGCGATTCCACGGCCCGGCGGATCACGCTGTTGTTGAGGTGCAAAAACTTGATCTTGTGCTTGGGCACCAGCTTCTGGAGGATCTCGTCGGCCATGAACGCCAGGTCCATCTGGTCCGGGTGGGGGCGAATGTAGACGACACCGGCGCGCAACACCAAATCCACGGTGTTCTCGATCTTGTAGCGGACTTGCTCCTCGGTCAGAGGCGGCAGCCCAGCCTCCTGGCGTTGATGGTTCAGACGGTTGATGTATTCCATCTTCTGCAACGCATGAACGCCTGGACCGACAATGACGACCTCTTCAAAGGGAAAGACCGTGCCGATGCAGTGGAGGTCCTTGCCTTCGCCGTCCTTCGGCAGAAGCCCCCAGCCAATGACTTCGGGCATGGTATCGCTGAATTGGTGCATGACGCGTCCGTGATCCTCTTGCGCAAACCGCCCCTACCGTCCCCGTGTTCGTGGCGGCAATATGGTTACAAGTGTCCTTAATTCATCTTTTTTCGCCTTAAGCGCACATTTTGTCAAGGTCAGCCGGCCTTGTTTGCGCGCAAGCAGAAATGTCCGGTCCCCGGCGAAGAGAAGCCCCCGCTTTTGCAGGAAGCGAGAAAGAGCGGCCAGCCGCGGGCCAGGGGGGCGACGCCAAGGTGGGCAAGGCGCTGCGGCGCGCCGCACGCAGAGGGCCGGCCCGTGACGCTGGTCACGCGCCGGGAAGGTAGCAGGGCAGCTCATCGCCCAGGCTCGCCAGCCGGGGGTAGCGGCTGTCCTTGGCGGACAGGATGGGGTCGCGGACAGGCCAGGCGATGCCGATGTCCGGGTCGTTCCATAGGATGCCATGCTCGTGCTCAGGGGCGTAGAAGTCCGTGCACTTGTAGAAGAAGTCGGCGCTTTCGCTGAGCACACAAAAGCCGTGGGCAAAGCCGGGAGGGACGTAGAGGGCGAGCTTGTTTTCGGCGCTGAGCTCTTGCGCGACCCACCGGCCGAACGTGGGCGAGCCCCTGCGCACGTCCACCGCCACGTCAAAGACGGCGCCGGCTACAACGCGGACCAGCTTGCCCTGGCCGCGAGGATTCTGGAAGTGCAGCCCCCGCAGCGCGCCTTTGACCGAGCGGGAGAGGTTGTCCTGGACAAACCGCTCGCGCAGGCCCTGCGCCGCCATTTTGGCCTCGTGAAAGGTCTCCATGAAAAAGCCGCGTTCGTCGCCAAAGACCTGAGGCCGAATGAGGAGCACGTCTGGCAAGGCCGTGGGCTCGATCTTCATGGTCCCGCCCCTATTTCCGGGTTGCCGCCTCAGGACGCGGCGGCCTGGGCCAAGTCGGTCATGGCCGCGGCCTGTTGGGCCGCGTGCTGGGCCGACAGACGGCGCAGCAGATCGGGATGGAGCATCGAGAGGTTGTCCACGATCCAGCCTGCCTCGCGGAGAAGCTCGGCGCTGGTGGTGTGGGTGACGGCCACGGGCAGCACGCCGGCGGCGCGGGCGGCCTTGACGCCAGCGGGGGCGTCCTCGATGACGATGCACCGATCGGGCGGCAAGCCCATGCGCGCGGCCGTGAGCAGGTAGATGTCGGGCGCGGGCTTGGGCCGGCTGAAATCCTCGGCCGTGACCAGGGCGTCAAACATTCGCAGGTCCAACCCCAAGGCCCTCAGCACGGCGAACGCCTTGGTTCTCACGCCCGAGGTAGCCACGGCCAGGCGGAAGTCGGGCGCGGCCGCGGCTCCCTGGATCAACTCCATGACGCCGGGGAACGGGTTGATCATCTGCTGTTCAATAAGGCGCAAGAAGTTGTCCAGACGGCGCAGCGCGGCCTCTTGAACGTTGATGCGGATGCCGTACTTCTCGGCCACGCCCAGCAGATAGCGGTCAGCGCCCGCGCCGATAAAAGGCCGGAAGTCGTCGGGATGGACCTCGACGCCGTAGAGCATGCGGAAGACTTCCACGCTGGCTTGGGCGTTGACGGTTTCCGTGTCCGCGATAACGCCGTCCACGTCCAGCATAAGACCGACAGTCATAGGCTAGACTCCTGTGCAGAAAATGCTTTGCTCAGATTAGTGACCAGCGCCGGCGAAGTCAAGAGCCGGGCGAGTGGATTTTTCTGGGGCGCGACTTTGCCGCTGGCGGCAAGCAGCCACAACCTGTGGGACAATGAGACCTGGCCCGCCCAACAAGTAGGGCAGACTTCGGGATTGGATGCCCGTGTCCGCGGTCTGTCGCGGGCGCTTTGGCCGCGCCAGCGCCGGCGCGGCTGGCGTGTCTGAAGGGACTGCTGAGCGGCATTTTGGGGGACCGCTGCTCTTATCATCGGCCAGCCTTGGGCAAGACATAAGTTCGGCCGTCCAGGGGGGCACGCGGGGGCTGTGTCTTTGGCAAAGGCCAAGAGGCGCGCCGGTCAGCCGGTAACGCCTCAATACCGTGCGGAAGAAAATGCGCGACCCCTTTTGCTGGAATTGCCCCGCGGTGTACGAACCGCCCGAGACTGCAGCCTTGCCTATGCCGCTGTCGCGCCTCTGTGCAAGGCGGGGCAGGGCTGCTATTCTATGAGGACACGCCGCGCAACGCGGCGGGACAATCCACGAGACGCGGGCGGGGAGGTCTGCGGTTTTGAGTCTGGCAGAGCACGAGAAACTGAAGCGGCAGCGCCGGGCGCTCTTGGTCACCATGGGCGTCATCCTCGCCGTGTTCGCGGCGGGCATGGGCGTGGCGGCCTATCCGTGGGAAACGATCGTCATCCACAACGTGTCGCTGGCGCTGATGCTGCGCGCGCTGCTGCCGCTGGCCGCGCTGATGTCGCTGGCGGTGCTCTTCCTCCACTCGGCCGCCAAGACGGCGGTGGCGCTGGAGCGCGCCGAGCGCGAGTTGCTGGCCGCGTGGGGGCTGGAAGAGGCGGAGATGGACGGCCGGGACCTGGCCGCGTGGGCGCTGGCCGCGGCGGGCGCGGCCGAAGGCCAGGGACAGGGCCGCGTGGAGTGGCAGGGCAACCCTTCGCCTGTCCGGGGCGGCGCCGCGCAGATCAAGATGGCTTTGGCCGCCTTGGCCGCCGCCTCGCGCAACGGCGGCGTGTTGGTGGCGCGCGGCGCCGAGACGCCGGAGGGGGGCCTGGCGCTTTCGCTGGCGCCGGCGCAGGGCTGCCCCAGCGCCGGCCTGGCCGAAGCCGCCAGCCTGGCATCCAAGCTGCTGGCGCCCTGGGGCGCGAGGGTCCATCTGGCGCAGGGGGGCGTGGAGGTGGTGTTTCCTAAGCCGCAAGGCCGTGGGGGAGCGGTCTGACCGGGCGAACAGGTCGACGTATCCTCCGGCCTCACGCCTTCCTGAACCGCAGCTTCCACTGAACCGCGCACGTCTTGCCTGCGCGCAGGGTCGCCACGATCGAGCCGTCCTGGCGCTTGTCCACGGATTCCACCTTGCCCGGCTTGCACGCGGCTTGGGCCAGCGCGTAGCCCTTGGGCGCGAAGAAGGCGAGGCGCGTGGGGTCGCCGGCCACGAGCTCGGACCGGCCGGCGAGGGTCAGCGCGGCCTCGTCCCACGCCAGCGCGTCGAGACCCACGGCGCCTTGGGTGATGTGGCGGTCGGTGGACAGGAATTGGGGCCGGCCCAGATCGGGGTGCAGCGCGATGAGGGCGTTGGAGCGCGGCGCGAGGCTCAGAGTCATTTTTCCCTGTTGCCGGCCCAGGAACGCCTGGCGCCAGAAGTCCCACGCCAGATAGCCCGCCTTGGCGTCCAGGCCCAGCTCCGCCATGCGCACCGTGGCGCGGCGGGGCTTGGTCTCGCTGAAGTTGAACACCGACACCACGTCCCACGCGGCCCAGGCGCGGCGGACCTTCAGCGTCCACACGGGCCGCATGTCGTAGATGGGGAACAGGTCGAGCGGCCGGCCGTCGCACGCGGGGAAGGCGCGCTGCAAAATCCACATGCGCTCGGGCGAGAGCTGGGCCAGCTTGTCGCCGGCAAAGGTGATCTGTCCGGGCAGGGCTACGACCGTGGCGGCCATGCGCGCGGTCTCGATCAGCGCGTACGCGCCCATCGAGAAGCGTGTCGGGGTCGATGTACCAGAGCACGT
>CAYYEE010000130.1:0-9936 GCA_964470775.1 uncultured Planctomycetota bacterium
TGTGTTCGGCTGGGTCGTGTGGTCTGCCCGCCGCTTGGAGCGGTCGCGCCGGCAGAGTCTGGGGCGGCCCGCGGGCCGCGCCGCGTGGCTGTTCCTTGCCCCGTGGCTGTTCGGCCTCGTGTTCTTCAACCTCCTGCCCATGGCCGCTTCCCTCGCGCTCAGCTTCTGCGAGTGGGACATGATCCGTTCGCCCCGCTGGGTCGGCATGGCCAACTACACCCGCATTTTCACGGACGACCCCACCTTCTTCGCCGCCTTGCGCGTCACGGGGCTCTACGTTCTGTTCAGCGTGCCCATCATGGTGGCGGGGGGGCTGGCCACCGCGGTTCTGCTCGACCGCCCCTGGCCCCTGGCCAACGCCCTGCGCGGCTTGGTTTATCTCCCCACGGTGTGCAGCGGCGTGGCCATCACTCTGCTCTGGAAGTGGATGTACAACCCCCGCGTCGGCGTCATCAATTACTTCATCCAGGCCGCTGGCGGCAGCGGGCCCGACTGGCTCAACGACCCCGCCTGGGTTTTGCCTGCCCTTATCCTCATGAACCTGCTCTGGGTCGGCGGCAACACCGTCATCTTCCACGCCGCCCTGCAAGGCGTGCCCACCGCTTTGCGCGACGCCGCTCTCGTCGACGGCGCGGGCGCATGGGCCCGCTGGCGCCACGTCACGCTGCCCTTCCTCTCGCCCGCGGTCCTCTTCACCACCATCATCGGCGTTATCACTTCGTGCCAGGCCTTTGCCCAGGCGTTCATGCTCCGCTCCCAGCGCTCCGACGCCGGCGGCCCCAGCGACGCCAGCATGTTGTATGTCCTCTACATCTACCGCAAGGCCTTCATGGAATACCGCATGGGCTACGCCTGCGCGCTCGCGGTCATCCTGTTCCTGGTCATCTTCGCGCTCACGTGGCTGCAACTGCGCGCCGCCCGCGGCCGGGTCTACTATGAATCGGAGACCTGACCCATGAGACCGCTCCGCTCCTGCGCCGGGTCGCTCGCCGCCGGCCTGGCCTGGCTGGCCCTGGCCGTGGTGTTCCTGTTCCCTTTCTACTGGCTGGTCAATTCCTCGCTCAAAGGCCCCGAGGCCATCGCCGAATACCCCCCGCGCTTCCTGCCCGACGAGCAGCAGACCGCGCCGCTGCCCGATGCCGCGTTGTCCGTGGTGGCGATGGCCGACGGCGTCGAGGCGTTGCGGCTGGGCGACCTGGAAGGGGGGGGGCAGGTCGTCGTGCGGCTCTTCCGCCAGGGCGAGCTCACCCGCGACGTGCGCGTGGCCGACAGAACAACGCTCAAGCCTTTGGGCAGAACCGCCGCTTTGCCCGAAAAGACCGCGCCCCTGGCCGGCACGCCCGATGGCCAGAAAGCGCTGGTGGTGGGGGCGGCCGAGGTGGAGGGGCAGACCATCGTCTACTGGATCCCCCAAGGCGGCGCCTGGGCCGTCCACGCCAGCCCCTCATCCGTCCTCCGGCCGGTCCGCCGCCTGGCCCCGCGCTGGAGCAACTACGCCGAGGCCCTCGCCCAACTGCCGTTCGACCTCTTTTTCCGCAACTCTTTCCTGCTTTGTCTGGTCGTCACCCTCGGCCAGCTCATCAGCTCCAGCCTCGCCGCCTACGCCTTTGCGCGTCTGCGCTTTCCAGGCCGCGACGCGCTGTTCATGGTTCTCCTCGCCACGCTCATGATCCCCGCCGAGGTCACGCTCATCCCCATGTTTCTCGGTTTCAAGACACTCGGCTGGGTGGATTCATATCTGCCCCTCGTCGTGCCTCAGTTCTGCGCAGGCGCGTTCAACGTCTTCCTTTTGCGCCAGTTTTTCATGACCCTGCCCATCGAGCTCGATGAAGCCGCGTCTTTGGATGGCGCCGGACACTTCACCATCCTCTGCCGGGTCATTCTGCCCCTCAGCAAGCCGGCCCTCATCGTCGTGGCGGTGTTCACGTTCGTCGGATGCTGGAAAGACCTCATGGGACCGCTGATCTACCTGGACAGCCTGGACAAGCGCACTGTGGCCCTTGGCTTGGAGTACCTGCGCAACCCCCACCAGAACAACGGCCACCTTATCATGGCCGCGGCCACAGTCTCCATGATTCCCGTCGCCCTCCTCTTCTTCGCGGCCCAGCGCCACATCCTCAAAGGCATCGCGTTGACAGGTATCAACCGGTAGGGGGCGCCGTCCAACCCGTCTGATCTGCCCAGCCAACTCCCAACTGCCTTATCCAAAGCGAGATACATCACACGATCCAAACCCCCGCCCGCCCGCCAAAGCGTCCCCGTCCGCCCCGGTTTACGCCTTGCTCAAAATCCATTTGACACTTCCCCTCGCCCAGCCTTATAATGCAGTTGGTATAGGATCACCTTTCCCTGCTGGGGAAAGGGTTTTTCCGTAGCGACGTGGAAGAGTCCGTGCGTTTGAGCAGGGCAATGACCGCAATCTTGGGCTTCATTTTAAGTCAGTCTTGCCAAAGACTTGCGACTCCAGCAAAGGATGATTCCCGCCAGGTTGCCCATGGCTGGAAGGGTCTGGTGTTGGGGTTGTGGTCGGTCGTTTTGGCTGGGCTGGGGGATGGCCGTGTTTTGGTGGCTGAGGGCGTGGACCGCCTCGGCCCCGAATCCCGTTCGCCGTCCGCAAGAGCTTCTGAGAGCCTGCTGGCGCGAGCAGCGGAAGAAGGCGTTCCGTTCGCTTGGGCAGGTGGATGGCTTGCGTCGCCGCTAGGGGTGCGGCGAGCAACATAACACCTGTTTTGCCAGTCGGTTAGGTCGTAGCCCTTCTCTCCCGCCGGGCGCCGAGACCTGCTGTCTCGCCCCTTCCCCGTCCGCTACATGGTTATTCGGGCCCAGGCCCTCTGGCCGGGTGTTGGCCCCTTTCCAGATGGGTGGCCCGATTTTAGATAAGGATGGCAGGGGTGTACACACAGAAATGTCTGGAAGGGATTTCCCGTCTGATGGTTATGGCCCCGGAAGCGCCCGCGGCGGCGGGGGGGGGAGGATCAGGAGTGCTGATCGCGATTGTCTGTCTTGTCCTGGGCGCGGCGCTAGGCGCCATCGTCTTCTGGTTTCTCGAACGCCGTCGCGTTGACAGCGCCATCGCCCATGCCGAGAAGACCAAAGCCAAGGCTGAGGAAGAAGCGGCCAGAATCATCAAGGACGCGTCCGTCCGCATCAAAGAAGAGCTCATTCAGAAGAAGGAGCAACTTGAGAACGAGACCGCCAACCAGCGCCAGGAACTTCGCGAAATGGAAAAAAGGCTCTCCAAACGCGAAGACAACCTCGAACGCAAGGTGGACGTCCTCAACAAGAAAGAGCGCTACATCGAGAACCTTGAAAACAGCCTCACGCTCAAGCGCAAAGAGCTGGCCGATCAGCAGGCCGACCTTGAAAAGCTCTTTGAGGAAGAGCGCGCCATGCTGCACAAAATCTCCGGCATGAGCAAGTCCGAGGCCGAACAGCGACTCATGGACACGCTCAACAAAGAGATGGAAGCCGAGTGCGCCAAGCTAATCAGCGACCGCGTCAGAGACGCCAAGGACAACGCCGAGCGCCAGGCCCGCAAAATCATCGGCGCCGCTATCCAGCGCTTCGCCGCCGACCACACCACCGAGATGGTCGTCAGCTCCGTCCCCCTCCCCAACGAAGACATGAAAGGCCGCATCATCGGCCGCGAAGGCCGCAACATTCGCGCCTTTGAAAAAGCCACCGGCGTGGACGTCATCGTTGACGACACCCCCGGCGTCATCGTCGTCAGCGGCTTTGATGGTGTCCGCCGCGAAATCGCCCGCCTCAGCATGGAAAAGCTCGTCCAGGACGGCCGCATCCACCCCGCCCGCATCGAGGAAGTCGTCGAACAGACCAAGAAGGAGATGGACAACCTGCTCATGGAAACCGGCAAGCAGGCCGCCTTCGACTGCGGCGTCCACAACCTCGACCCGCGCGAAGTCGAGCTCCTCGGCCGGCTCAAGTTCCGCACCAGCTACGGCCAGAACCAGCTGCAGCACGTCATCGAAGTCGCTCACCTCACCGGCATCATGGCCGGCGAACTCGGTCTGGACGTCCAGCTCGCCAAGCGCTGCGGTCTGTTGCATGACCTCGGCAAGGCCATGGACCACGAGATGGAAGGCGGCCACCCCGAGATCGGCGCCGAGATGGCCAAGCGTTGCGGCGAGTGTCAGGACGTCATCGACGCTATCGGCGGCCACCACCTCGACATCCCGCCCAGCATCTACGCCGTCTTGGTCAGCGCCGCCGACGCCATCTCCGCCTCCCGCCCCGGCGCCCGGCGCGAAACCCTCGAAAAATACATCAAGCGCCTCGAACAGCTCGAAGCCATCGCCAACAGCTTCCCCGGCGTCCAGCAAGCCTACGCCATCCAGGCCGGCCGCGAAGTCCGCGTCATCGTCAGCCCCGACAAGCTCTCCGAAGAGATGGCCCAAAAGGTCTGCCGCGACATCGCCAAGCAGGTCGAGAAGGACATGACCTACCCCGGCGAGGTCCGCGTCACCCTTATCCGCGAATCCCGCTACGTCGAAGTCGCCCACTGACCTCGCGTCGCGCCCCAACACGGCGGGCGGGCCGGTTCTCCGGCCCGCCCGTTTCTTTTCCGTCCCTTTCTGGTTGCCCCACCCAACCGCCGTTCATCACCAGCGCCCTTCAGCGCAGACAAGTGGTTCTTGCCGTTCGCCGTCCTCCGTCTCTACTTCTCCCTCATCGCCAGCCGCCTCACCACATTCTGAATCAGCTTCAGCCCCAGCCCATCCCCCAGCGTCAGGATCGACTCCGGGTGGAACTGCACCGCCGCCGCGGGATACTCCCGGTGCTCGATCGCCATAATCACCCCGTCCTCGCTGTGCGCGGTCGCTTGCAGGCAAGCCGGCAGGCTGCCCGGGTCCGCGTAGAGCGAATGGTAGCGTCCGGCCCGGAACTTCGCCGGAAACCCCGTGAACAACCCCTTCTGGTTGCACGTAATCACCGAAGGCTTGCCGTGCACCGGGTATTCCAGCAGCCGCAGCGCCCCCCCGAACGCCTCCGTCATCCCCTGCAGACCCAGGCACACCCCGAACACCGCAATCCCGCGCCGTACGCACTCCTTCACCAGCCCCGGCACGCCGAAATCCTCCGGCCGCCCCGGCCCCGGCGAAATGAACACCAGGTCCGGCTTCATCTCATCCAGCGCCGCCAGGTCGAATCCCGCCCGCAGCGTCGTCACTTGCGCCCCTGTCTGGCGCACGTAGTTGCCCAGCGTGTGCACAAACGAATCCCGGTTGTCCACGAACAGGATGCGCGTCTTCTCCGCGCCCGGCGTCGCCGCCGATGGCTCCACCGCCGCTGGCTTCGCCTCGCCCAGCACCGCGTCCAGAAACGCCGACGCCTTCAACCGCGTCTCGCGGTCTTCCTCTTCCGGGTCCGAATCCGCCAGCAGCGTCGCGCCCACGCGCACCCGCGCCTTGCCCTCGCGCAAGTGCACCGCGCGGATCGTGATGCCCGTGTTCAGGTCCCCGTTGAAGCTCAAAAAGCCCACCGCGCCCCCGTACCACTCGCGCGGCGACTTCTCCAAGTCCTCCACCCGCTGCATCGCCGCCGGCTTGGGCGCCCCCGTCAGCGTGCACGCCCACATGTGCGACAACAGCGCGTCAAACGCGTCAAACCCCGGCCGCAGCTTCCCCACCACGTGGTCCACGGTGTGGAATAGCCGCGAATACGCCTCGATCAACCGCCGCCCCTTGAGCTGCACGCTGCCCGGCAAGCACACCCGCGACTTGTCGTTCCGGTCCACGTCCGTGCACATCGTCAGCTCCGCCTCGTCCTTTTTCGAGTTCAGCAGATCGCGCATCTGCTCCGCGTCCTCCATGGGGTTGCGCCCGCGCCGCGCCGTGCCCGAAATCGGGCACGTCTCCACCATGTCCCCCTCCACGCGCACGAACATCTCCGGCGACGCCCCCACAAGCTGCTCGTCGCCCAGGTTGATCAGAAACTCGTAAGGGCTTGGGTTCACCCGCCGGATCGCGTCGAACAGCTCGCGCGGCGACCCGGGATACCCCGTCTCGAATACCTGGCTCAGCACCACCTCGAAGAAGTCGCCCGCTTTGCACCCGCGCTGAATCTCGCGCACCTTGTCCGCGTACTCGCCCGGCGCGTGGTCGCTGGTCACAGGCCCGCGCTGCCCGCGGCGGACTTCCACCGCCGGCCCTTCGCGGTCATACCCCGTCGTATCCGCCTGCGGCGTGTAGAAATCGAACGACTTCACCACCGCCAGCTCGCGTCGGTGGTCCACCACCACCAGCCGGTCCGGCAGGAACAGATGCGCGTCCTTGTTTTCCGGCCGGCGCTCGTGGCGGAAGCGGATCGGCTCGAACTGAAACACCAGGTCATAGCCGAAGGCCCCATACAGCCCCAGCCCCGGCTCCTCCTTGGCGCGGAACAGCTCCACCAGACTCCGCAGCGCCGAGAACAGCGTCGGCTGCTTGCTGCGCTCCTCCTCCGCGAAACGGCTGGGCATCGGCTTGACAAAACCGGTCAGACAATCCGCCGTCTTGTCCAAACGCTCCAGACTCTCGTTGCGCCCCAGCGCCGGCGCCATCATCAGCAGCAACTGCCGGCCGCGGTCGTTCAGCGCGCGCAGATCAAAGCGCCGCCCCCGCGAGATCAGCTCCACCGGCGGGTCCGAAAACGCAATGTCCCACCGGCTGTAGCGGCCCGGGTACTCATACCCGCTCGCGAACACCGCCCCGCGCCTCCGGTCCACCGCCTCCAGCGGCCCATCCAGCGCCGTCGCGTAGTCCACTTCCTCTACGGTCCGGTAGACCAGAATGCCGCCCTGAGTCCTGAACGTGTCTTCCATGCCAGCGCCTTTCTGCCCTGGGTGGGGAATCCGCCGTCAAAAGCGCGAGGCCGCGGCATTGGGCGCCGCGGCCTCACCCAGGCACAGAAAAAGCCGCGGCCACCCTCGGGTGACCGCGGCTTGGAGAATCAGGCTTTCACCAGGCGCCGCTCACCCAGGAGGGTGCGACGCCAGCCCCACTGCTGCGGATATCGGCGGCCCGGTGAACCCATCTCAAGACACCTCACGCAAGAACGAACGTTAACATTTTTGATTATAGACCCCCACCCTCAGCCTGTCAAGCGCTTCTGAGCGATGCGCCGTCGCCGTTTTCTTCATCGGCCGTTCTCCGCGCCCTCGGCGTCTCCGCGTGAGACCGTCGTTGGCCGTTGCTCCAGAACCTCCGCTGGCCTTGCCCGCGTCTTTGTGCTAAACTCATTGCGTTTGTCCAAAGGTGCCGCCCAGCGTCTGGATGTCCGGGCGGCCAGCAGGCCAGAAAGCGGGGAGTCCCATGAGCAACGAGAGAGACGCGGGGGTCGGCGGGTTCAGCTTTGTGGAGACGGTGCGCCGGTCCGGGCTTGATCCCAGCCTCCTTTACGAGGCCGTCATTGACCTTGCCCAGGAAGGCTTCCTCACCGCGCGCTGCGTCAACGCCGCCGCCGGCGTCCTGCTCACCGAACTCGGCCTCCCCGCCTACTTCTTCCGCCACATCTCGCCCGAAGCCCTCAAAGGCGTGCTCCGCGTGATCGCCTCCCACCTCACCGAGAAGGACGGCCGCTACGTCTTGCAGGGCGAAGTCGCCGAGGTCAAGCTCGACGTCTCCGGCGGCGTCCAGGCCCGCGTCGCCACGCGCGACACCCGCGACCGCATGGAGGAGATGCTCGACCCCGTCATGTCCGGATGCCGCGTCGAGTATTACTACGGCCGCGAGCGGGGCTACTTTACCTACATCGTCCGCCCCGAAAAGTGCAAACCCCTCGCCGACATCAAGGAAGGCGAAACCCGCTTCGCCTTTGGCCAGCAGCAAGGCCAGCCCATGCCCGAAGAAACGTGCGTGCGCTACGAGTCCTTCCTGCGCCGCGCCGACGCCAGCGTCATCCCCCTCGTCGAGGTCTCCCGCTCCGCCGCCACCCGCGAAACCCGCATCATGTTCCGCGACGACTGCTGCTCGTCCATCCTCCCCCTCATCCGCAAAATCATGGAAGACCTCGGCGTCACCCTCAACCGCGCCTACTGGGAGACCTACCGCGGCCCCACGGACCGCGTCGAGGCCGTCTGCTCCTTCTACCTCGACGGCGACCCCGGCCCCGAAAAGCTCAACACCGCCGTGGCCCGGCTCCAGGCCCTCCTGGCCCTGCCCGCCAGCGGGCTCGACGCGCTCTTTCTCTCCGGCGCGCTCTCCTTCGACGAGTTCGCCTTTGCGGTCTGCGCCTTCGTCTTTGTCCACCATTTCATCTACAAAGAGCTCGAAACCGACATCGAGATCATGAAGAGCCTCGATCGCCGCGACCTCCGCGACGCCCTGGCCAAGCGCGTCTACGACTCCAACCGCAGCGAATACACCCGCAAGGTCATCGAGCAGGCCATGTCCCAGAACGCCCCCCTGGTGGCCGAGCTTTTCCGCCTCTTCGACCGCAAGTTCAACCCCGCCCACGAGACGCGGCCCACGGACGACTGGATGACGCGCCAGATCGAAGAATTCCGCCGCAAGGCCGCCGTCGCCTTCATGGACGACTCCACCGGCGGCGACATCTTCAGCTTCATGACCCGCTTTGTCCTCCATTGCCACAAGACCAACTTCTACCGCGTCCGCAAGCGCTCCTTCGCCTTCCGCCTCGACTCCGGCGTTCTCGACCCCTCCGTCTACACCGCCCGCGTCCACGGCATATTCCTCGTCGCCGGCTTTTACGCCATCGGCACCCACATGCGCGCCGAGGACATCAGCCGCGGCGGCCTCCGCCTCATCCGCGTCACCCCCGGCAACTACGAGACCGAACTCGACAACATGCCCTTGCTCAACTACGCCCTCGGCCCCGTGGCCCAGCGCCTCAAGCACAAGGACATCGCCGAAAGCGGCTCCAAAGGCGTCATCGTCCCCGGCGTCGCCTATGCCCGCGACGGCCTGCGCGCCGTGTTCGACTTCACCGAAGGCATCATGGACCTCGTCCAGCCCGCCGACGACATCGTGGATTGCCTCGGCAAACCCGAGATGGTCTTCTTCGGCCCCGACGAAGGCACCGCCCCCTTCATGGACGCCGTGGCCCAACGCGCCCGCGAGCGCGGCTACCGCCACTGGCGCACCATCACCACCGGCAAGAGCATCGGCATCCCCCATGACACCTACGGCCTTACCCTCGACCGCAAGGTCTTCGGCCTCATCAGCCACGCCGGCAAGGGCACGGAACTGCAAATCGAGGGCGAGCAGGTCCTGCTCACCACCGACACCAGCCGCATCGTGGACCAGATCGGCGACAAGGTGGACACCAGCGGCATGACCACCAACGGCGTCATGAACGCCCTGCGCGCCGTGCTGCGGGAACTGGGCCTCAAGGAAGAAGAGACCCGCCTCATGATGACCGGCGGTCCGGACGGCGATCTCGGCGCCAACCAGATTCAGTCCTTCAAAGGCCGCATCTGCCTCATCATCGACGGCGGCTCCGTCCTCTTCGACCCCAACGGCCTCGACCGCCGCGAACTCCTCAAGATCGCCGTCGCCCGCCACACCGAGCCCCGCCTCAACAGCCTCGCCTACCCCGCCGAAAAGCTCGGCCCCGGCGGCTTCAAAATCCCCCGCGCCCCCGGCGCCTTTACCCTGCCCGGCGGCTCCAAGGTCGAAGACGGCGCCTTCTTCCACCGCGGTTTCCTTTGCGACCCCGCCTCCCGCAAGCTCGTGGCTCAGGCCAACATCAACGCCTTCGTCCCCTGCGGCGGCTTCAAGGACACCATCAACGCCCGCAACGTCCGCGCCTTCCTCGCCGTGTTCTCCGAACTCAAGGTCATTGTCGAAGGCGCCAACGTCTTCTTCGACGAAACCGCCCGCGACATCATCGCCCGCGAAACCCCCATCCTCCAGATCAAGGACTCCACCGCCAACAAGGGCGGCGTCACCAGCAGCTCCGTCGCCGAAGTCCTCCCTG
>CAYYEE010000131.1:0-9923 GCA_964470775.1 uncultured Planctomycetota bacterium
CATGCGATTTCTGCGACCAGCGCCCCGGGTTCATCTTCTGCCACAACGAATCGCTTCTCTACAAATGGGTGGAGGACCACGACCCGGCGCTGCATCGCCGCATCCAACGCCTCGTGCGCGCGGGCCGGTGGAGCATCGCCGGCGGCGGGTATGTGCAACCCGACATCAACATCACCTCGGGCGAAAGCCACATTCGACAGTTCCTGCTGGCCAAGAACTACTTCAGGGACCGCTTCGGGGCCGAACCCACAACGGCCTACAACTTCGACACCTTTGGCCACGCCGAGGGCTACCCGCAGATCCTTGCAGGGTGCGGTTTCGACTCCTACATCTTCTGCCGGCCGGGCGAGCCGCAGATTGACCTGCCCTTCGGCCCCTTCCGCTGGCGCGACCGCTCCGGCAGCGAGGTGCTGGCGCGGCGCAGCGCGGAAAGCTACCCCACGCAGAAGCGCGCGGCCACGAAGCTGGCGGAGTGGATGAGCCGCTATGACGCGGAGCCGGTGAGCCTGTTCCTGTGGGGCATCGGCAACCACGGCGGCGGGCCCAACCACGAGGATCTCCAGGGCATCGAGCAGTTCGGCCGCGAGCGCCCGCAGTACGAGTTTGTCCACTCCACGCCGGAGCGCTTCTTCGCGGACGCGCGGCGCCTGGGCCGCGACTTCCCCGTAGTCAAGGGCGAGCTGCAGCGCATCTTCCCGGGTTGCTACACGTCCATGAGCCGCGTCAAACGCGCCCACCGCGCGTGCGAGAGTCTGGCGGCGGTGACGGAGCGCATGGCGGCCATGGCGTGGTGGCTGGGCAGAGCCCCCTACCCAGCCAAGGACCTCGACGTCGCATGGAAAGACATTCTCTTCGGCGAGTTCCACGACATCCTGCCCGGCAGCTCCATCCAGCCCGCCGAGGCCGACTCCATCGCGCTGTTCGGCCACTGCTCGGAGATTTTGCGCCGGGCCAAAGCGCGCGTCTGTGTCCGGCTGCTGGAAAACGAGGCGCGACCCGCGCCGGAGGCCACGCCGATCTTTGTCTGGAACCCGCACAGCTTCCCGGTCAACACGGACGTGGAACTCGAGTTCCACTACGCCAATTTTTCTTCGCCGGCGGGAACGATCGAGCTGACGGCGCGAGACTACGCCACGGGCCGCAAGCTGGTCTTCCAGCGCGAAACGGCCTATACGCCCCTCAAGAACGACATGCGCATGAGGATCAGCCTGCCGCTCAAGCTCGAACCGTGGCAGACGCGGCGCGTGGAGGTGACGTGGCGCCAGCTTGAGAAGCCCAGGCCGTGGGTGGCGCCGAAAGCGTCGGCGAAGATATTGGATTTCCGTGGCAAGGGCTTGCAAGTGAGCATCAACCCAAAGACGGGTCTGGTGGACTTCGCCGCGCCGGCAGGGTCGCGCGAGAGCCTTTTGCGGCCCGGCGCGCTAAAGCCGGTCATCTTCGCCGATACCGTGGACGCGTGGACCTGCGGCGCCCCAGGCCAAGCCTGGAATCGCCACGACCTGGCCCTTGGGATGCGGCCCTGGCGCTCGCCCCGCGAGACGTTCCGCCTGGCGCGGCGCGACGAGGTGGCGCGCGTATCGCCTCCGCCGCCGTCGCCGCTGGCGAAGCCGGGCGCGCGCCGCAACCAGGATCCAGTCCGCGTTGTGGAGCACGGCCCGGTGCGGACCATCGTCGAGGCGGTCTTCGTCGCAGGCCAATCGGCCATTGTGCGGCGCTATGTCCTGTCGCGCAACCAGAACTGGCTGGAGGTGCGCGACCGCATCTATTGGAACGAGAAGGACGCCACGCTCAAGGTGGCGGCGCCGCTGGCCTTTGAGGCCGAGGGCACGATTTCGGAGACGCCCTACAGCGCTGTTTTGCGGCCGGCGTCCAAGGACCACGTGGACAACAGCAACCAGCGGTGGGTGGCGGCCGTGGCCCCCCGCCGCGGCGCCGCGCCGCCCTGCTTCGTGGCCGCGCTCAACGACAGCTCCAACGCGCACAGCCTGTGGAAGGACACGCTGTACCTCAACGTACTGCGGTCGCCCATCTACGCCGTCATGGGCATGGACCCGGGCTTCGACCCGCACGAGAAGCGCTGCTGGCCGCGCCAGGACCAGGGAGAACACGAGGTCCGCTGGCGCTTCATGTTCGGCCAGCGCTTCAACGAGACCGAGGTCTCGCGCCAGGCGCAAGCCATGAACATCGCTCCCGACTGGCTGGTCCACTTCCCCGCGGGCGAGGGCAAGGACTCGGCGCTGTCAGCGGCGCCGTTTATCAAGGTGTCCGCGCCCAACGTGCAGGTGGCGGCGGTCAAAAAAGCCGAGAACAGCGAAGAGCTGGTGGTGCGCTTGTGGGAGCAGGCTGGCCGCAGGACCGCGGTTTCGGTTAGGATAGCGGGAGCGGCAGGAGCGGCGCGAACGACCATCGGCGCGTACGGGCTCAAGACGCTGCTGCTGAAACGCAAAGACGGCAAGCTGGTTGCGCGCGAGACCAATCTCATCGAAAGATGAACGAAGGAGCTCACCTTGGAAGACCGGCGCGCGTCGTATCACGAGATCCACATGGGCAAGCCCGCCCACGGCTTGGTGTGGGGCATGGATGGCGGCATCGGCAACGGCCGCCCACCCACGGACGCCAGCTTTGAGACGCGCGACGGCCGCCAATACCTGCGGTCCGCAAGCCTGGCCATGATGCGCCGGCGGCAGAAGAACCAGAAACCCCTTTTCTACGTCACGCAGTACAACAACGTGGAGTACATCGAAAGCGAGGACGGGGACTACGACGTGTTCACGTGGAAGACGCCGTTGGGCTGCCTGACGGGGCGCCGCCGCATGAACCACTTCGAAGAATACCCCGTCAAGACCGTGGACGACATCGCGGCCTGGACCTGCGTCCACCGGAACATGGCCTTCACTCCCAACCCAGCCTGGCTCAAGAACAACGACCCGGCCTCCATGAAGAGCTTCGGCATCAACTGGTCACCCGTCCAGCATCTGCTCCAGTTCGACACGGGCATCGAAAACTTCCACTTCTTCTTGCAGGACGCGCCGGAGGCGATGGCGGAGTTGATTGCGGTGATGCAGGATCGGTGCATGGAGCGGCTTCGGCTGGGGCTGTCGATGTTCCCGAACGCGGGTTGGATCTATTGGGGCGAAAACACGTCCTCGAGCTCCATCTCGCCATCGCAATACCGCCAGTTCTCCATGCGCCACGTGCGCGAGTACGCGGACATGATCCACGCCAGCGGCAAGCGGCTGATCGTACACATGTGCGGCTTGCTCAAGGCGTTGCTGGACTGCTTCCCGGAGACGGGTATGGACGGGATCGACTCAGCCACGCCGCCGCCCATCGGCGACGCGCCCTATGACGTGATCCACGCCAAGTTCAAGAGGCCTGATCTCACCATCGTCGGCCGCCTCAACGCTCAGCTCTGGGTGGGCAAGACCAAGGAGCAAATTCAGGCGACTCTGCGGGAGACCATGTTCCCCGGCCTGGTCGAGACGCCGTTCTGCCTGATGGTCACCTCTGACGCCCTGCCGGACATCCCCGCCCGGGACGCGCACACCGTCTACGAAGCGCTGGAATCCATGACATGGTAGACCGCGCCAATCCGGGCAAGGCTGCGCTGCGCCGCCAAGGCGGCCGCGTATGGCTGGAGGGGGTCCAGGGCTGGTTCTGCGGCCAGAAGCAGAGTTCGGTGCATGCGGCGCACGAAGCGGTGATGCGGGCGATGGGCGAGGAGGTCAGCTACGACGATCTTCTCGGCGTGTCGGGGCTGGCCTTCAGAATGCAAGTCCATCGCCAGGGGCTCTGCCCCAGTTCGCCCCACGCCTTCTGCGGGTATCACTGCGTCGAGCGCTCGCTGCAAGCGCTGCCTTGGGAGGCCAGGGCCTTTGAGGTGAAACCGGAGGACACCGAGGGCGTGCGCGAGGCGCGGGCGGCCGTGGTGGAGAGCATCGAGCGCGGGGCGCCCGCGCAGTACGGCCGCGAAGAGGACGGAGTAATCATCGGCTACGCTAAGGGCGGGGAGGAATGGTTGTGCCTTCACCCCTTGCGCGACCGTGGAGAGAAGCCGTTTGTCGAGACGGAGTGGCCGTGGGGTATTCTGGTCTTCACGCAGCGCAAGACGCAAAGGCTGGCAGAGCGCGACCTGGCCATGGCCGCTCTGGCGCAGGCAGTGGAAATGGCGCGGCTGCGCGAGTGCGCGGGCTACATGCTGGGGTTCGCGGCATGGGAGCACTACGCGCGCGTGGTCCTCGGCCTGGGTCAGACGGGCGACGAGGCGCGGCGCAAGGCGATGGCCGGCAACGCGTGGATCTACGAGTGTCTGGTCCAATACCGCGCGTGCGCGGCGCGGTGGCTGACAGGGATCGCGGGGCTCTTTGACGACGCTCAGGCCGGCCACATTAACGCGGCGGCGGCGATCTACGACGAGATGGCCAGCCGCGTGCTGACCGGGCCCGGACGCGGGAGCATGTCCATCGCGCCTTACGCATGGTCGCTGAAGCCGGGCCAGGAATGGACGGACGAGATGCGGGTGGAGCAAGTTCGCAGGCTGGAGCAGGGGTTGGGGCTGGAGCGCAGGGCTGTCGCGGAAATCGAGAAGGTTGTCCAGTAGACCCGATGGACGGGATGGACAGATCAAACAGACCAGACGAATCCTGCGTTCACGGAAAAAGCGCGAGGAGTCACTTTGACTCCCCGCGCCTTCCGGAACGACGCCGTCTCATCCCATCTTCACGTCAATCTTCCTCGGGATCGCCGCCTTGGCCTTGGGCAGCGTCAGGCGCAGAACGCCGTGCTTGATGGTCGCCTCGATGCGCGACGGATCGATCTCGTTCGACAGTGTGAACGCCCGGTGATAGTCATAGGGCGCGTATTCGCTGTAGGCCAGCCGATAGCCCTCGTGCTTCTCCTGGGCCACTCGGCCCTCGATCGTCAGCACGTTGCGCTCCACGCGGATGTCCACCGACTTCTCGTCCACGCCGGGCATGTCCGCGACAACGACCAGCGCGTCCGCCTTCTCATAGATGTCGGCGCTGGGCGCAACAGCCGACGCCTGCCGGGTCCGCTCGATTTCGGCCGGGGAAGCCGCCGGCCGCTTTTCAAGTTCTGTGCTCCTGTTGACGGTCATGGCTCATCTCCTCCTTCCGCGGCCTCAACCCGTGGTCACGGCAATCTGACGGGGCTTGTCCGAAGCGGCGCGCGGCAAACGCAACCGCAGCACGCCCTTCTCATACTTCGCTTCTACCTTATCCGAATCCACCTGGTGCGGCAGCGTCAAAGTCCGAACGAACTGACCGTAGCCGCGCTCCTGGCGGTGATATGACTCGCCGTCTTTGATCTTGTCCGGCTCGCGATTGCCCCGAATTGTCAGCGTGTCACCCTGAACGGAGACATCCAGGTTCTTGGGCTCAATGCCAGGAACTTCCGCCGTCACGATCACGTCGTCCGGCCCAGTCCACACGTTCACCGCCGGGAAGTCCACGGGCGCACCGCGCTCAACCCCCTCGAAGAGGCGCGTAAAGTCACGCTGCAAGCGCCTCAACTCCGCCCAGGGATCCCAGTCCCATCCCCATCGCGAATGCGTTGGCCAAAACATGTCCCTTCCTCCTTTCCGCTCCAAAGAAACGACCGGCCGCTCGGTAGTCTCTTCAAGCACGCCCACAACACAGCCGTTAGCGCGACCAGAACGCTACCCATGGCCGGTAACTCGAGTCACGCGCCTCCAAGCGCGCTGGACATCCTACCAAACCTGCGCCATTGTGCGTAGCAACGAGTGTGCCACATTGCAGCGCGCGCCGTAAATATCAGACTATCAAATGGATACGCGACATGTGGCGTCGGCGCGGCCAAGCCGTGGCCACGCTATCTTGTCCCGGTCGCGCCAATTTGTCGCGTCGCGCCCGGGCATGGCCTTTGGTCACGCCATTCTCAAGCTCCCATGCCCCCAACCTTGACACCCGTCCTCGCCCTCTGCGAGAATCCGCAGTTGTCGCCGTCTGTGTGCGCAGCGGCGCGACAGAGGGACTGTTATGCCCCGGCCGAACAACCACATACATTGGGCTGGCTTTCTCTTGGCGGCCATCGCCTCGCTGGCTGCCGGCCAAGCGCCGGCGCCAAGCGCCGCCCCTGCCGCCGCGGCAGCGGCAGTCGCCAATGGCAAACCGGCCGCGCCCAAGGCGCGCTCCTTACTGTCCGACCTGCGGTTTTACTCCCTCCCAACCCCAGAGTCGCGCGAGTTCGACTGCCCGGCTGGGCCGCAACCTGTGCTGGACGGCCGGCTCGACGACGAGTGCTGGGGCGCCGCCTCCGTGATCGGCCCGCTGGTGGACGACCAGCCTGGCGCCCTGCCTGCCATGGCCACATTGGTTCGCGGCTCGCGCACGCAAACACATCTCTACCTGGCTTTCGAGTGTCAGGACACCACGACCAACCAGTCCAAGCCCTATCAGGAGTTCGATCAGCGCCGCTGGCCCACGGAAGGCGTGTACATTATCCTGCGCGGGGAGGGCGGGGAGAGCTCTGTGTTGGCGGTCTCGCCATCGGGCGCCCAGAGCGACAGCCACCAGCCGCCTGGCGGACAACGCCAATGGAAGGCCGCTGTTTTGCCCACGGAGGTCGGGTGGAACGCGGAGATCGCCATCCCGCTCCAATCCGTAGGCCTGCGCGAATCTGAAGCAGAGTCCAAGGCGGCCATCAACTTCATCCGCAAGGGGTTGGGCGGCGGCGCGGTGTTCGCGTGGTCGCCCACGGCCGGCGACATCCGCAATCTCCGCCGGGGCGGCGTCCTGTACTTTGAACGCCCACCCCCGGCCACGCGCGAGGTGGACCTCCGGGCATCGCTGGACCGCAACGTCTATCCATCCGCGGAAGCCAAGGCGCAGCTTTCGGTTGTCTTGCCTGGGACGCGGTCTTGGTGGCGCGGCCAAAAGCTTTTCCTCCGTATCGAGCCGCAGAACCCCAACGGCCGGGAGGCGCCCAAGCTGCCGGAAGCTGATGCCGCAAGGATCGAGGGCGGGTGCGCTTACGCGCTGCTCGACTTCGCGCCGCTGCCGGCGGGCGAATACAACCTGGTGGTCAGCGTGGGCGAAGCGCGCGACGCGGTCCTGGCCACCCGCCGCGTGCCCTTCTCGCGCGTGGCCGGGCCGCCGCCTGGCCTGACCGGCGCCATCCCCATCCTCGTGCCCCCAGGTCCCATCCGCTACGAGGGCTGGCCCGTGCGCTCCGCGGTGGCCTTGCCCAAGGGCGCGGTGACCGATCTGTCTCAGATCCGGCTTCTCGACCGAGGCCGGGAAAGTCCATGCGGCCTGAGCGCCATCTCCCGATGGGCGCCCGACGGGTCGCTTCGCTGGGTCGGCCTCGACTTTCCCGCGTATATTAGCGCGGGATCGCCCATGACCTACACCGTGGAGTACGGTCCCGCCGTCAAACGCGCCGCGGCCAAAGGTATCGAGCACTGGAGCGTCGCCGGCGTCATCGTGGTCAACGCGGGCGCGGTGATGCTCAACGTGCCGCAGAACTCCTTTGTCGGGGTTCAGGACGCGTGGGTGGACTCGAACCGCGACGGAGTCTTCACGGACGCTGAACAGGTGATCTGGACGCGGCGCGGCCCGGCCGGGCCCTACCTTGTGGACGCGGAGGGCCAGCGCTATCTGGCCTCGCTGGACCCGGACCCCCGCGTCACGGTAGAAGAGGCCGGCGACTACCGCAACGTCATCCGCGCGGAAGGCTGGCTGGTGGCCGAGCCTGCCGCCGCGCCAGCCCCGGCCGCGGCGGACAAACCCGCGGAAGCGCCCAAGCCCCAGCCCGCGCCGGCGCAGCCCCCGTCCAAACGTCTCGGCCGTTTCCTCACCCGCATCATCTCCTACTACGGCCAGCCCTTCTTCCGCGTGCAGCAGACCTTCATCTTTACCCAGGAACCGGCCAAAACGCCGATCCAGGACATGGGCTTTCTGATTCAGGCCGAAACGCACCCGGACAGCCGGACCGTGGCCATGGGCGCCGACGGCCACGCGCATGAGGTCAAGCTGGCCGACAAGCCGCTCTGCCTCATTCAATCCGGGCCGGGCGCGTGCGAGGTTCAGGGCGGACCCGAGCCCATCCAGGCCAAAGCGTCGGACGGATGGGGCGCGGTCTTTTCGACGCGGCCGCATCGCCGGGGCCCCATCCACAAGGGCCTCAGCGTTGTCCTGGCCAACGCCAGCCGCCGCTATCCCAACGAAATCGAGGTCACGCCCGCGGGTCATATCGTTGTGCACACGTGGCCCGCCCACTGGCCAGCGGGCGCCGCGCGCGCCGCCGTCGCGTCGCTGAAAGACACCGGCCGCCTTGACGCCTTTCACACGGGCCCCCTGCTGAATCTTTCCCTGTCCGGGGGCGCTGCCGGCGGCGCGGCCGGCGCGGAAAAGACGGCAGTCGAGGAAGCTGTCAAGTCCAGCGCCCTAGGCGTGGCTGTCACCACGGACATCCTGTTCCTGCCCGAAGCCGGTCCCATGAACACCCAGGCCGTGATGCAGATGGCGCGGATCAACGCGGCCGCGCCCCACGCCCTGCCCAGCGCTCATTCTCTTGCCGCCGCGGGCGTGTTGCCAGCGGCCGCCATGCCCGCCGCCGCCGAGTTCCAGGCCGCGCAAGCGGCCATGACCAGCCTGTGGGCGCGCCTGCTTCAGAACGAACAACGCGATCCGCAGGACGGCCTGTTTAATTATCTCTCCTTCCATTCGGAGTGGCTGTCCGAAGGACGGTGGCGGCTGTCGAACCACTGGGTGGGTGTCCGGCACGGCCTGCCGTCCGCGCTCTGGAGCCTTTACCTCTTCACAGGCGACCCGGCCGTGCGCCTTGCCGCGAGTGACAACACCCGCCTTCTCGCCGACGTGGCCGTGTGCCACTATGACACGCCCGAGGCCGCCGCTCTGACCGATCTGGCCAGCCGCAAGGTTCGCGGCGGCTTTGCCCAGCCCGCCACCTTTGTGCAATGGTACGCGGCCAACGGCCTCACGAAGTGGTGGTCACGTCCCGACTTCCTGGGCCTTGCCTACGTCATCTCCGGCGAGCCGCGCGCGCTGGACGCTCTGCAGGAATGGGCGGCCGCACTGCCCCTGGCCGAGGGCTATCCATCCGGCGATGACGGCCTCGCCACGCTTTCGGGCCTGGCCGCGGCCTGGGAGATTGCGCCGACGCCCCTCAATCTCCACCGCCTCCGCCTGGCCGCCTCGGCTGTGCTCGACGGCTTTGTCGAGGACATCACGCCCTCCCATTACGCCAGCTTCGTGCTTCACTATGGCCGGCTGACCGGCGACCCGAAGGCCGCCGATTTCCTCCAGCGCCTTGCCGGACGTTGCGCCGCCTCGCGCGACGCGACCGAGAACCCCGCCTACCTGGAGATCTACGCGGGCGCCCAAGCCCTGACAGGCAGCCCCAGGTTCGCCGAAACCGCCCGTCACTGCGCCGAAGGGCTCCTGGCCGCAAAGGCCTCCCTGGAGAAACCGAGCTGGGCCACGGCCGCGGCCCTCTTCCGAGGTCTGCCCTGCGCCCTGGCCCTCCCAGCGCAGGCGGCGCCAGCCACGCCCTGATCCGCCGCCCGGCGCAACAACCCCTGCCAGCCATTTGCGCCCGCCCACGCCGGTCCGTACAATACTCCCTGCATAGGCATAATCAGTGTCGGGGTCGGTATCGGGATCGCGGGGGTGCGAGACGGGATCCGGTATCGATACCGACACCGGCGCCGGCGCGGATGCTGATGACCGGGACACAGAGACCACCTTCCGGGGATCGCCGTTATGACTGACTGGAAAAGCCTGCTCAAATCCCGAAAACTCCTCGTCGCGGATGGCGCTTGGGGCACGGAGCTCGCCAAGCGCGGCCTGCCCAATGGCGTGGCGCCCGAGGCGTGGAACCTGGACCGGCCGGATCAAGTCCGCGCGGTGGCTGCGTCTTAC
>CAYYEE010000132.1:0-9918 GCA_964470775.1 uncultured Planctomycetota bacterium
ACAACCACCCGCATCTGTGGATGCAGAACTACGGTTATTATCTGACAGGCAAGGAGGAATATCTGGCCGCGGCGCTGGGCCGGGCGCGGATGGCGGTTGACAGCGTGTACCGCAACCCCGGCCATCTCTATGACGGGTATTGGACCAGCGCCATCTCCGTGGACGCGGGTTATCTGCTCCAGGACCTTCCCGTGTTGCTTTATCTGTTGAAGCGGCACGGCAAGCCTGTGGCGCCCATCTACTACGGACGGCAGATCATGGAACTGACCCAGGGGGCGTGGCGGATCGTGGCGCGGGAGGAGAAGGACGGCGTGGTCCGTTTTCGCTCGACGCTGAACAGCTAGGGCAAGGCGGTGGGCTTTACGCTGACGGGACCGGACGGCAAGGTGGTGGCCCAGGGCAAGACCGACCCGAAGAAGACGGAGTTCGACGTGTCCGCGCCGGCGGATGGAAAAACGGGGGAGTACGCGCTGACGCTGGAGGCGGAGGGCGCCTTGTCTCTGATCATTCCGTTTACCGAAATGCCCAAGGAGGTGCTGGACACGGGGTGGCGGCAGGTGACGTTCGTGCGACAGCCCAAGGTGGCGTTCCTTGTGCCAGCGGGCTGCAAGGAGGCGACGCTGGAGATTGCGCAACACATGGACGCGAACGCGGTGTCGTTCTATGACGGGCAGGGCAACCTGGCGCTGCGGCGCTGCTGGGTGGGCGCGGAGGAACGGGCGCAGAGAGTGAAGATTGCGCCGCGTCCAGACCAGCAGGGGCAGGCGTGGCTGTTGAGCTTTGGCGACAAGACCAAGCGGAACCTGCTGACGCTGCCCAAGACGCTGCCGCCCTTTGTGGCGATTGACCAGGCTAGGATGTTCGCGCCGGCGGGGAAGTAGGACGGCAGGGTCGGAAAGGACTCAAGGGACGTAAGAAGGGCGCCGCGGGGGCGGCGCCCTTCGGTCGTTGGGGGGCGCCGGTTTGGGGGGGCCAGCCACCGCCGAAACGCGTTGCGGCGCAGACGCCTCAGGCCGCCTGGCCGCGCTTCAAAACCAAGGGGCGGGTTCGTATAATGTGGCGTCCCTTGCGTTTCGGAGGGGGACGGGGAACGGAATTGTGGCTGGAGAGCTGAAGGGTGAACCCGCCATACGTGGCGTACTTGGCGCCGTTGGTTCTGGCCGCGGTGGTGTTGGCCGGCCTGGGGTTTGTGGCGTGGCGCAACCGGTCCGAGCCGGCGGCGTACTGGTTCGGGGCGGTGCTGATGGCGGCGCTGTGGTGGACGGTGGCGTACATTCAGGAGATTGTGTGCCAGACGCTGGAGGCCAAGGTCTTCTGGGCCAACGTGCAGTTCCTGGGGATTACGGCGCTGCCGATCTTTTGGTTGATGATGACGCTGCGGCTGACGGGGCACAAGCCGCCGCCTGCGTGGGCGCTGGCGCTGCTGGTGGTCTGGGCAGCCAGCACGAACGCGGCGGCTTGGACGAATGACTGGCACCACTTCTTCCGTGGCGAGCCCTATCTGGACGTGAGCCGCAAGTTTCCTCTGTTGGCGGCGGACTATCAGTTCTGGCACAACTGGATTCATCTTCCCGTGTTTTTCGCGGTGTTCCTGGTGTGTCTCGGCATCGAGTTTTCGTCGATGCGGTCGGTGAACGCGGTGCACCGGCGGCAGTATGGGCTGCTGGCGCTGGCGACGGCGCTGCCGCTGGCGGCGGGGATGCTGTACGTGTCGGCCAAGGGGCCGTTCCGCAACTGGAACCCGGCGACGGCGTTCTTTGGGCTGTCGGGGTTGCTGGTGGCGCTGGCGCGGTTCCGGTTCCGTCTTTTCGACGTGGCGCCGGTGGCGCGGAGCGCGCTGGTGGAGGAGATGAGCGACGCGGCGCTGGTGGTGGACGGGCAGGGGCGGGTGGTGGACGTGAACCCGGCGGCGCGGCGGCTTCTCGGCCATGGGGAGTTCAGCGTGCTGGGACGGCCGGTGGCCGAGGCGTTGCGGCTGACGCCTGAGGTGCAGGAGACGCTGCGGCGGGAGGAGACGGCGCGGGCGGAGATGGTGTGGGGCGAAGGGGACAAGCGGCTGGACTTGGAGATGAAGGCGTCGACGCTGAAGGACTGGTGGGGGCGGCCGGCGGGAAAGATTATTGTGCTGCGGGATATCACGGAGCGCCGCCGGGCCGAGGAGGCGCAACGCCGCATCCAGAGGCGGATTTTGGAGTCGCGGCGTCTGGAGAGTCTGAGCGTGCTGACAGGGGGCGTGGCGCACGACTTCAACAACCTGCTGCTGGCGATTCAGGGCAACGCGGAGATGGCGCTGCTGGAGATGGCCGGGGACGGGCGGGCGCGCAAGCGGCTGGCGGAGATCATGAGCGCGGCGGGCCAGGCGGCGGACCTGTGCCGGCAGATGCTGGTCTATGCGGGCAAGGGGCGGTTCGCGGCTGAGGCCGTGAACCTGAATAACGTGGTGGAAGAGACGGTGAAGATGCTGCGCTCGACGATCCCCAGCCGGGTGAAGCTGGACATGCGGCTGGCGCCGGGGTTGCCGGACATCGAGGGCGACCGGCATCAACTGAGCCAGATGGTGACGGAACTGGTGATGAACGCGGCGGAGGCTTTGGGCCGGGACGGGGGCACGGTGCGCATGGAGACAAGGGAGGCGGCTCTGGACCGCACGGCGCTGGATGCGGTGGCGCCGGATGAGGGGCTTGCGGAGGGGAGGTATGTGACGTTCGAGGTGGCGGACACGGGACCGGGCATGGACGCGCAGACGCTGGCGCGTGTGTTCGAGCCGTTTTTCACGACGAAATTCTTCGGCCGGGGGCTGGGGCTGCCCGCGGCGCTGGGCGTGGCGCGGGGCCACGGGGGCTTTATCCACGCCAGGAGCCGGCCAGGGCAGGGGACGGCGTTTCGCGTGCTGCTGCCGGCGCGGCCGCCCGCCAAGGCCAAGCCGGCCGCGCCCGCGGCTGGCGGGGCGTGGCAGGGCCGGGGCACGGTGCTGCTGGTGGACGACCAGGAGATCGTTCGGGAGCTGAGCCAGGGGATGCTGGAGGCGCTGGGGTTCAAGGTGTTGACGGCGTCTGACGGCCGGGAGGCGGTGGAGGCGTACCGCGTTCACCAGCAGGATATTTCGTGCGTGCTGATGGACCTGACGATGCCGGTGATGGACGGGGAAGAGGCGTTTCGGCGGATCAAGGAGATTGACCCGAAGGCGCGGGTGATTATGTCCAGCGGTTACATGGAGCAGCAGGTGGAGGAGCGGTTCGGCCACCAGCTGGCGGCGTTTCTGCCCAAGCCCTACTCTCTGACGCGGCTGCGCGAGACGTTGCGGGCCGTGTTGGAGGGCGGGAAGGCGGGCGGCGGGGGCGCGCCGGCGGGCCATGGGTGATGCGGCCGCAAGTCGCGGTTTGAGGAGGGATGGATCGCGGCGCCGTCCTTTGCGGGCGCCGGGGACGCGACTCTGGTCCACAAGAAACGGCGCGCGGCGCCGGGCGGTCTGCGGAGGGTTGAGAAACGTGGGTGGAAAGAAGCTGAGGGTGTTGCTGGCGGGCTGCGGGGGCATCAGCCGCGCATGGCTGCGCGCGACGGCGGAGTTGCGCGACGTGGAGGTGGCGGCGCTGGTGGACGCGCGGGAGGAGGCGGCGCGGCAGCGGCAGGAGGAGTTCGGCCTCAAGGGCGCGATTGTCGCGACGGACGTGAAGGCGGGTCTGGAGCGGGCGCAGCCGGACGCGGTGTTCGACTGCACGCCGCCGGAGGCGCACGCGACGGTGGACGCGGAGGCGTTGCGGCGCGGGTGTCACGTTCTGTGCGAGAAGCCGCTGGCGCACAGCATGGAGGCGGCGCGGCGGACGCTGGCGGCGGCGGCCAAGGCGGGCCGCGTATGCGCGGTGATGCAGAACCGGCGGTTCAGCCCCATGTCGCAGGCGATGCGGCGGCTGGCGGCGTCGGGGGCGCTGGGCGAGATCACGACGCTGAACGCGGATTTCTACATCGGCGCGCACTTCGGCGGGTTTCGCGACCAGATGCGGCACGTGTTGCTGCTGGACATGGCGATCCACACGTTCGACGCGGCGCGGTTCATGTCGGGCCAGGACGCGGTGTCGGTCTATTGCCGCGAATGGAACCCGAAGGGATCGTGGTACGCGCACGGCGCGTCGGCGGTGGCGGTGTTCGAGATGACGAACGGGGTGGTGTTCACCTATCGCGGGAGCTGGTGCGGGGAGGGGAACTGCACGCCGTGGGATTCGCAGTGGCGGATGATCGGGAGCAAGGGCAGCGCGACGTGGGACGGAGCGGAGACGATTCGCGCCCAGGTGGCGAAGAACAAGCCGGGTTTTGCGCGGGAGATGAAGGACCTGGCCGTGAAGCCTGTGAAGCTGAAGGCGGCGGGCCACGCGGGGGTGATTCGGGATTTCGTGGAATGTCTGCGGAAGGGCCGGACGCCGGGCACGGTGTGCACGGACAACATCAAGAGCCTGGCCATGGTGTTCGGCGCGATCGAGAGCGCGGAGAAGGGCCGGCCTGTGAAGATCAGGGCGTAGGCGCGTATTGCGTGGAGACGCTGCGATTGCGCCGCTGGCGGGCTTGCGCGGCATGTTCCCCTGGCGGAGGTCTGGCGCGGCGGATGCGCGGGAAGACGCGCGCGTAACCGCGCTGATTGTGGTTGAGACAGAACGAAAGGACGGCGGCGATGGCGGAGAATCTGGCGTCGAAGCTGGGGATTCAGAGCTACTGTTTTCGCGGGTTCCCCAAGGCGGAGCAGATCATCGAGGGACTGAAGGCGTGCGGGGTGGACAAGCTGGAGATCTGCGGGGTGCACTGGAAGCCGGCGGAGCAGCCGGACCCGCGGGTGGTGGTGGAGGAGTATCGCAAGGGCGGGATCACGCTTTCGTCGTTTGGCGTGCAGGCCATCGGCGACGATGAGAAGGCGGCGCGGCCGGCGTTCGAGCTGGCCAAGGCGGCGGGGTTCCCGGTGATCAGCGCGGACGTGCGCGGCGCGAACGGGCTGGCTGTGGCGGAAAAGCTGTGCAAGGAATACGGCAAGAAGATCGCGATTCATAACCATGGGCGCAAGCACAGGCTGGGGCCGGCGTGGGCGCTGGAGGAGTTGTTCGCGAAGGCGAGCATGAACGTGGGGTTGTGCCTGGACACGGCGTGGGCGCTGGACAGCGGCGACGATCCGCTGGCCGTGGCGCAGAAGTTCAAGGACCGGCTCTATGGCCTGCATCTGAAGGATTTCGTCTTTGACCGCGCGGGCAAGCACCAGGACGTGGTGGTGGGGACGGGGAACCTGAACCTGCAGGGGATGGCGGATTTTCTGAAGAGCATCAATTTCGGCGGTTACCTGACGCTGGAGTATGAGGGCGACGTGAACAATCCGACGCCGGCGTTGAAGAAGTGCTGTGAGGCGATTCGCAAGGCGTTTGCGTGAGCGACGGACAGGCCGGACGGGCCGGACGGATCAGCGGACGCCGCTGAGTGGCGGCGTCCGCGCTTATTGGAGACGCGGAGATGGAGAAGGTTCGCTGTGGCGTGATTGGGCTGGGCATCGGGCGGGCGCATCTGAAGGGATATCAGTCACACCCGATGGCTGAGGTGGTGGCGGTGGCGGACCCGGACGAGAGCCGGCTGAAGAGCGTGGGCGACGAGTACAACGTGCCGCATCGCTACACGTCGGCGGCGGAGATGTTCCGCAAGGAGAAGCTGGACGTGGTGAGCGTGGCCACGCCGAACAAGTTCCACATGCCTTTGTCGGTGGAGGCGCTGAAGGCGGGCTGCCACGTGATTTGCGAGAAGCCGATGGCGATGAGCGCGCGCGAGGCGCGGTTGATGGCGGAGACGGCGCGCAAGGCGAAGAAGCGGCTGATGATCAATTTTTCGTATCGCTTTCGCGATGAGACGATGGCGTTGAAGAAGGAGGTGGACGGGGGCGCGCTGGGCGATGTGTACATGGCGCGGACCATCTGGCACCGGCGGCGGGGGATGCCGAAGTTTGGGGGCTGGTTCGGGCAGAAGGACCTGGCGGGCGGGGGGCCGCTGATTGACCTGGGCGTGCACCGCATCGACCTGGCGCTGTGGCTGATGGGATACCCGAAGCCGGCGTGGGTGATGGGCAACACGTATGGGGCTATCGCGCCGGCGCTGGCCAAGCGTGAGGGCAAGAAGTTCGACGTGGAGGACATGGCGGTGGCCATGATCTCGTTTGAGAACGGGGCGACGCTGTGGGTGGAGGCGTCGTGGGCGGCGAACGTGGCCGAGGCGGAGATGATGGAGACGCGGCTGTTCGGGACGGCGGGGGGCTGCGTGCACCGCAACGTGAACGAGACGTATCAGTTCGAGGTGGAGCTTTTTCTGCCGCGTGCGGGCGGGCATTTTGACATGAAGCTGCGCCGGCCCGAGCCGGGGATGGGCTCGTCGATGCATCACATGGTGGATTGCATCTTGAATAACAAGCCGCACATCGCCACGGCGGAGGAGGGGATTCTGGTGATGGAGGTGTTGGACGCGATCTATAAGAGCGCGGCGCGGAAGAGGCCGGTGAAGCTGGGAGGGAAGTAGGCGGAGGCGGCCGGGCGGCCGGCGAGGCCGGCCGCCCGGCGCGTCAGGAGGCGGGCGGGGCCGGGGCGGCGGGGGCATCGAGGATCTGACGGGCCTTGGCGGCGAGTTCATCGGGGGAGAAGGGTTTCTCGATGAGGTGGACGCCTGGGGTGAGAATGCCCTGGTTGGCGATGACGTCGGCGGTGTAGCCGGACATGTAGAGGCACTTGAGTCCTGGCTTGAGTTCGGCGACGCGCTGGTTCAGTTCGCGGCCGTTCATGCGGGGCATGACGACGTCGGTGAGAAGCAGGTGGATGGGGCCTGGGTGGCTGGCGGCCAGGCGCAGGGCTTCGTCGGGCGCGCTGGCTTGCAGGACGGTGTAGCCGAGGTTCATCAACACGCGGGACGTCAGGAAGAGGATGGACTTTTCGTCTTCGACGATGAGGATGGTTTCGGTTCCGCCTTTGCGTTGGGCGGGGGCGGCGGGGGCTGGGGCGGGGGCTGGGGCGGGGGCTGGGGCGCTCAGGCGGGGCAGGTAGATGCGGAAGCGCGCGCCTTTGCCGGGTTCGCTGTCCACGCAGATGGCGCCGTTGTTCTGACGGACGATGCCGTAGACCGTGGACAGGCCCAGGCCGGCGCCTTGCCCGGCGCTTTTGGTAGTGAAGAAGGGGTCGAAGATGTGGTTCAGGGTCTCTCTGTCCATGCCGCGGCCGGAGTCGCTGACGGAGAGGAGAACGTGGGGGCCGGGGGAGCAGCCGGGGTGGGAGGCGCAGAAGGATTCGTCGAGGTCGACGTTCATGGTCTCGATGGTGATCTTGCCTGGCCCTTGGATGGCGTCGCGGGCGTTGACCGCGAGGTTGGAGAGGACCTGGCCGGCCTGGGAGGGGTCGAGCTTGACCAAGCCGAGGCTGGGTCCGGGAATCCAGGCGATCTCGATGTTTTCGCCGATGAGCCTGCGGAGCATTTGGAGCACGTCGGCGACGGCCTCGTTGAGGTTGAGTGGGATGGGGTTGACGGTCTGCTTGCGGGCGTAGGCGAGGAGCTGCCGGGTGAGGCCGCTGGATCGGCGCGCGGCGTTGCGGATCTCGATGAGGTTTTCGTAGTGGGGGTCTTGGGGGGTGAGGCCGGCGAGGATCAGGTCCACGCTGCCGATGATCGCCTGGAGGGCGTTGTTGAAGTCGTGGGCGACGCCGCCGGCGAGGCGGCCTACGGCATCCATTTTCTGCGCCTGGCGGAGCTGTTCTTCGAGGGTGAGGCGGGCGGTGACGTCGCGGATGAGGCCGAGGGTTCCTGTCTGGCCGCCGAAGCCGGAGCGGGCGCCGTTTACTTCGCCGGTGAAGAGGGACCCGTCGCTGCGCTTCATGCGGAACGCCAGATTCTCGAGGGTCTTGCCGGCGAGGGCTTCTTGGAAGGAGGCCATGGCGCGCTCGGTCTCTTCGGGGGGAAGGAACTCGGTCAGATGTCGGCCGGTCATGGCGTCGGGGGGGCAGCCGAAGATGCGCTGGGACGCGGGGGAGGCGTAGGTGATGACGCCGCGCTCGTCGGTGAGGAAGACCATGTCGGTGAGCTGTTCGGCGATGGAACGGAACTTCTCTTCGCTCTGGCGCAGGGCGGTTTCGGCCTTCTTGCGTTCGGTGATGTCGAGCATGGCGCCTACGATGCCGGCGACGGCGCCGTCGCGGTCGAGGAAGGGGGCTTTGTGGAACACGACGTGGCGGCGGACGCCGCTGGCGTGGAGGACTTCGGTTTCGCAGACCTGGACTGCGCCGCTGGCCATGACGTCGAGGTCGGCCTGATGGTAGAGATGGGCCAGGTCCGCGGGGGCGACGTCGAAGGGGGTCTTGCCGATGATGTCGCGCCGGGGCAGGCCGAGAAAATGGGCGAAGGCGTCGTTGCAGCCGAGGTAGCGGCCTTGCCGGTCTTTGTAGAAGACGGGCGCGGGCAAGGCGTTGATGATGGCGGTGAGGAGGGTCTGGCTTTGGCGCAGGGCTTCCTCGGTTTCCTTGAGACCGGTGATGTCGGCGGCGAAGCCGAGAACTCTGCTGTCGGGGAGCTTGACCGCGGACACGGCCCACCAGCCGCGCTCGCCGGGCTTGCTGACAAAGGGGAGCTGGGCGTGGGCGGCGCCATAGGCAAGGACTTGCTGGAAGTGGCGCAGGCCGTCCTCTCTGGCCTCGGCGGGCAGGAGCATGGTGATGTGGCTCTGGAGGAGCTCGGCGGGGGTGTAGCCGGTGACGGCGCAGGCGCGGGGGTTGACTTCGACGAGGCGGCCGGTCTGGTCGGCGACAAAGACGCCGTAGGGGGCGTTGTCAACGTAGCTGCGGTAGAGCTGTTCGCTGCGGGCGAGGGCGGCGGCGGCGACCCGGCGGTCGCGGAAGACGACGAAGAGCCAGCAGACGAGCATGGTGGCGAGGGGGTAGAGGGTGAGAATGGCGGCGCCCAGGTTGCGGCGAACGGCGTCAGCCTCCTTGGGCGGCAGCAGCAGGGTGCAGGCGAACATGGCGGCGTGGACCAGGAGCCCCAGCCCCAACAACGGCAGCGGCCGGAGCAGGCCGGGTCTTCGCCGGCTGAGGTAGTGGAAGAGAACGCCGAAGGCGGCGGACTCGATCGCGACGGCGACCCCCATCATGACGCCGGCGCCGCCCATATACAGGCGGTAGGCGCCGCAGATGGCGGCGGCGACGGCGCCGGACAGGGGGCCGCCAAAGAGGCCGGCGGCGCACAAGATGATCGAGCGGCCATCGAAGAAGATGCCGGGGGAGAACGGCACGGGGGTCAGCATGCCCACCAGCCCGACCACGCCGAACAGCAGGCCAGAGAGCGCTTGGACCAGGGCGCTGGCGGAGGACCGGCTGGCCATGAGCATCTGGTAGACGACCAGCAGCGTGACCAGCAGGGCGAAGTTCTGGGCAAGGCTAAGGACGATCATGCGCGGGTCCTTCCTTGGTCCGGACTTGCTTGAACGCTGTTCCTGGCGGCAGGCCTTCGCATCTGCACTATAACATAAGACGGCGGGCGGCGGGTGAGGGAGCAAGCGGGGAGGCATTTGCGATGCAGGCTGTTTTGGCGCCGGCAGATCCCCAGGCCGCGGCCCAGCGAGTCACCCGTTCGCCCGGCCTTCGGCCGTCGTCTCTTGTCGGGAGATGATCCATCCGCGCGCCCGCCCTGCTCGATAATCCGCCGCTTCCCTATTCCAACGTCTGTTCCGGGGACACGTTGCGATCCCGCCGTTGGCGGGCTGAGGCGCCATGTCCCCGTCGGGCGCTCTATTCCCACGTCTGTTCCGGGGACACGTTGCGATCCCGCCGCTGGCGGGCTTCCGCAACATGTCCCCGTCGGGCGCTCTATTCCAACGTCTGTTCCGGGGACACGTTGCGATCCCGCCGTTGGCGGGCTGAGGCGCCATGT
>CAYYEE010000133.1:0-9899 GCA_964470775.1 uncultured Planctomycetota bacterium
ACGCCGCATAAACTAACGCGACGCGATGCAATCTAAATTGTGGCCAGATTAGTAACTGCTGCAAGGCGGCGCGCGGGTAGGGCCTCCGCCGGATCTCTCGGTCGGCTGAGACGAGGTCTACCGCTGTCCGGTTGTGCGAGTCTATCTTTTCGTCAATGCGGCGCAGCATCTGGCCCAGAGCGCCGTCCAGGGCGGCTTCGTCAATGATGGGGTCGGTCATCGCGGCGCCCGCGAAGCGCACGAACTGCACGTAGGCGCCGGGAATCCAGTCGCGGGGCGAGACGCCCAAGGTCAGGATTCCCAGGATCGTAGGCGTGGGGTCATCCGCGGACGCGATCATGCGCAGAGCGGCAAGGCGCTGTTCATAGGATCGTTCGTTGGCCGCCAGGATGTCAGGGGCAAAGGCGTTGGGCAGGTATTCCTGCTCGAACAGCACGCGGCTAAGTGCGGAGAGGCCGCACGAAGCCAAGGGATGAACATCAAAGGGGATGTCGCGGAAACGGCGCCTCTCGTTTAGAATGCGTTCTTCCTGCGGTGTCGCGAGGGCTCTTCGCGAGCCGAGTCGGACCCATATCCTGCCTTTAAACCGGACAGGGGGCGTATCGCTGGGCTGGACGGTCACAACCGCCATTTCGGCGCCGCGCAACACCCGCTTCTCAACAAGGATGGATGGCATCGGAAGGATGTTGCCGTCTGTCCTGATGTCAGACAGTGTTCGGCGCAATTCGTCTGTGATGGGCAAGCCCGACGGGCTGCCATCGTCCCTGGCGCCAACGAAGAGCACGCCGGGCTTGCGGTGATCGGGAAGATCGTTGGCAAAGGCGCAGATGGCCTGCCTGCCCTTTTCCGGCGCGTCCCCTTTCCAGGACTCCTTGCGCTCAACCAGGTCCGATTCGGTGTCGGCCAGAAAGGCTTCGAGTTCGGCGTCCGTGTAGGACATGGAGCCTCGGGGTAACATGTTCTTCCGTTCTGGGTGTTTGCTGGAGCAGCCTGTTGGAACAGCCTTCTATAGCACCGATGAAGGTTTCGTGTCAACGAGCGCGATGGATTGCCCATTCGCCAAGCCACGGGTACCGAGGTCGCTCCCGCGCCTTCCTCATTATTACCTGCTCCACGGTTCGCAGAGTCCGATGAGGTCGTCCACGTGGGCGGTGGCCAGGCACTCCACCGTGTCCGCGGCGCCGTAGTATATCTTCACCTCGCCCGTGTCTTCCAGGATCATGCCTCCCGGAAAAATGATGTTGTTCCTAAATCCGCCGCTGGTTTCGTAGGGCGCTTCGGGCGCCAGCAAGGGGTGGCGGCACAGGCCGATGACCTTGTGGGGCTGGTCCAGGTCGAGCAGCATGATCCCGGCGCTGTAACGCTTGCGCCATGCGGGTTCCCACCCGTTCTTGCCGCGCGCGGGGTCGAGATCCACGGCGTGGAACGTGGTGAGCCAGCCGGCGCGGGTTCTCACCGGCGGGGCGCCGGGGCCGATCTTGTCGTTGGCCCAGGGCGTGTCCTCCACGGCCAGAACCAGTTCAGAGTCGCCCCAGTAACGCAGATCGGGCGAGCGCGACAGCCATGTGTCAAAACGGTCCCTGCCACGGCTGTAAACGGTGAAGGGCCGCTCCAGTCTGATATAGCAGCCGTTGACACGCTCGGGAAAGAGGACCATGTTGCGGTTGTCCGGAGGCGAGAGGCTCAGGATGTGGAACTTGGAGAAGTCGTCGGTGACGGCCACGCCACCGCGAATGCCGTGTCGGGTGTCCACGGCAAAGCACATGTAACACCGGCCGTCAATGACCGTGAGGCGGGGGTCATAGGCGCAGTTGACCTCGTAATCGCGCATCTCAAACACAGGTTTGGGCTGGACGTCCCACTTAACGCCGTCATCGCTGAAGGCCAGGCCGATGGAGATGCGGTCCCATTTGTGCGGTTCGTGGACGCGGTAATAGTCGTTGCGGAAGGCCATGACATAACGGCCCTGGTACTTGGCCACCCCCGCGTTATAGACCAAGGTGGCTTCGTAGGGCACGTCCTTGGCCGAAAGGATGGGGTTGGCCGGGTGGCGGGTGACACAGGGGCAGGAAGTCAGGGGCAGGCTGGTTTCGTTTGAGGCAGACATGAAAAGCTCCTTTCAGGAAGAGGCAGGGCGCGCCGGATGGTCTAACCACAGAAATACTATACATTCACTGGTTTGAGAATATCAACGTTTTTTTGTAACCAGAGACTTGACACATGTTCAGAGAAATGGTAGTAGTATTCACAACCGACCCTGAACTAAGGTGAACCCATGACATCAGAATCCCCTGTGGCCGAAGCCTCCCGGGCACCTTGGAACGGTTCCGCCGCGGACTTTATCAGCCAGCTCCGCCACGACGTGGCCGAGGGCGCCGTGGGCGAGCAGGGGCGGCTGCCTTCGGAGCGGTCGCTGTGCAATCTGTACGGCGCGCCCCGCGCCGTGGTGCGCGCGGCCGTGGCCCAGCTCGAAAAGGAGGGCGTGCTCTATCGGCTGGCCAGGGCGGGCACGTTTCTGCGGCCTCGCGGGGTGCGGCCCAAGGATGCCCCGGCGCGGCTTCGCAGCATCACGATCCTGATGGGCGCCAAGTCGGAAACGAGTCCCGGGTTCATCACCATCGCGCATCTGGTTGGCTACACCGAAGCCTTGGCCGGGCTGGGCATCGGCCTGCGCTTCGCCGTCGTGCCCGACGAGGCGCCCAGCTTGGACAGCCTGCTCGACGCGCACATCCCCCGCGAGGAACAGGCCTGCGTGCTTGACGCGGTGGACACGCCCGCGCTGTTGGACCTGCTGATCGAGAACAGCATTCCCTTTGTTCTCCAGGCGCCCTACACGCCTTCGCGCTCCGTGGCTGAGAAATGTCTGCACGTGGGCATCAACCGCGCCGGCGGCATGTTTGAGGCGGTGAAGCATCTGGTGGACCTGGGCCACCGCCGCATCGGCTACGTGGGCGCTCTGGACAGCGCCTTCGGCGTGCCCGACACGTTCGAGGGCTACCGTGCGGCCATGATGGCTCTGGGCGTGCCGTGGGATCCCAGCCTGTTGCTGCACCTGATTACTGAGGAAGCGGGCGTGGCCGCGGCGGCTTCGGCGGAGATGCTGAGCCGGCCTGGCCGGCCCACGGCCGTGGTGGCCCGGTGCGACGGCATTGCGCTGGGCGTCATGGAAGCGGCCAAGGCGCGGGGGCTCCGCGTGCCCGAGGACCTCAGCGTCATCGGCTACAACGATTCCCGCGAGGCGGCGCGCGCCGTTCCGCCTTTGACCACCGTGGCCCCGCCGCGCCGCGCCGCGGCCCGCGCGGCCATCGAGCTGCTCTTGGAGGGCGCCGCCCACGACCGCCGCCCCCTGCAAGGCCGAATCCTGAGTTGCCAGCTGGTCGTGCGCGCCAGCACCGCGCCGCCCCAGACCTGAGCGCCGCCTTTGTCCGGATCCGTCTGGCGTGTCTGCCCCGTCTGACATGTCCGACACGTCCGAGAAGGAGCAAGCCATGCCCCACGTGCGAACCGCCGCCTTGCGCGCCGCGCTGGCCGCGCTGGCCCTGGTGTCGTGGGCGCGGGCCGCCGAGCCGCCCGCGGGCGCCGCCGCGTTCTGGCGTTTTGACGAGGGCCAAGGCGCCGAGGCGCGCGACGCGGCGGGCCAAGGACGGAACGGCCGGCTTTCCTCCGTGGTTGCGCGCCACGGCAAGCAGCACAACGTGGCGCCCGCGTGGGTGGAGGGCATCCGCGGCAAAGCGCTCGACTTCCAGACGATGGATGGCGGCTTCGGGCCGTTTGTGACCATCAGCGATGGCCGCGCCTTGTGCTCGCCCCAGGTCACGGTCTGCCTGTGGATGAAGATGTCGCCGGACAAGAAGTGGAAAAGCACGGGCCGTCTGGTCAGCGCGCGCGACGACAAGCGGAAGGGAGAAGGCTGGCTGGACCTGTCCGTATCGTGGCTCAGGATTCGCGCCGCCTTTGGCGACGGCAAGGAAGAACTCGTGGTCGAAGCCCAAGAGGAGAAGAGCATCATCGGCCATTGGACGCACGTGGCCTTTGCTCACGACGGCCGGACCGCCCGGCTCTACGTCAACGGCGAACTCAAGGCCAGCCGCCAGGCGGGCAAGCCGTTGCGGCCGCCTACGGCCCCGCTCACGCTCGGCAACGGCTCCTATCCGTCCCAACCCTTTCTGGGCGCGCTGGACGAGATCATCATCTACCCTCGCGCGTTGAGCGCGGATGAAGTGGTCCGGGTCATGGAGGCTACGGCTGGGGAGTAGCCGCCGGTCGGCCAGTCTTGGCGACAAGGAGGCGCGGCGCATGAGAATCCTTGCGGCAATGGCCGCGACGGTGATGGCCGCTTCTTTACTGGCGGCGCCCACGGAGTTGCTTGTTCCGCTCGCGGACGGCCCGGTCAAGGTGGACGGCCGCATGGACGACCCGGCCTGGGCCAAGGCGCCCGCGCTGACGGGGCTCACCGTTCTCGGCAAGCCCGGCGCCCTCGCCCAGGTCCAGACCGAGTTTCGCCTCTGCCACGACAACGCCAGCCTCTATGTCTTCGCCAAGGCTCTGGAACCGGACACGGCCCAGGTCGTGGCGCGTTGCTCCGAGCGCGACGGCCGCCTCTGGAAAGACGACAACATCACCCTCACCATCGCCGCTACACCCGAGCGCGAGACCTACCGAACCTTCATCATCAACTCCAAGGGCGTTCTTTACGACGCGCTCAACCTGCAAGGCGGCATCGTCTCCGTGGCTGAATACGACACTTCGGCCCGCATCGCCACAGCCTCGGGCGACGGCTTCTGGGCCGTGGAAGCGGCCATCCCCTTTGCGGACTTGGGTCTGGCGGAATCGAGCCGGGGGCTTTGGGGAATCAACCTCGGCCGCCAGCGTTACGCGGGCGGCAAGTCCGAAGACAGCAGCCTGGCGCCCATGGCCGCGCCGGGCTTCCACACGCCCCACGCCTTCTTGCCTGCCCGGCTGGAAGGGCTGGACGTGGCGCCCTTTCTCTGGAAGATCGTCCTCGCGCCCGAAGGCCGCGCGTCGCCTGGGGTCAACGGGCCGGTTTACACCACTACGGCGCACCTGTGGAACGCCACCGGCCGCAAGCGCGTCTTCGACATCCTGGCCGAGCTGCGGCAGGCCGGCGCGGTCTTGTCCAAGCGCCAGTGGAAAACCTTCCTGGACCAGGGCCAGTCGCGCCCGTTCGCCGTGGAGCTGCCTGCCCAAGCATCGGGACCGGCCGAGCTGCGCTTGAGCGTGCTTGACGGCCAGGGCCGCGTCCTGGCCTGGGAGCGCGCCAGCGTGGACCTGTCTTGGTCTCCGTGCGAAATCGAGGTCCTGGCGCCCTTCTACAAGAACGCCATCTTCTCCACGGAAGACGTGAAGGAGATCGTTTGCCGCGTGCGCGTCAACCTGCCCGCGGAGAGCCTGGCCAAGGCCAAGCTCGCGGCGCGGCTCAAGGACGCGGCCGGCAAGGTTCTTGAGGAGAGAACGTTTGCGCCTGCGGCCGAGGCGCAGGAGGCGCGCTTTAGCGCGGCGCCGGCCGTGGGGGATTACACGTTGTCCGCGCAGGTCTCGGGCGTGGCCGGCGCGGACGCCGAGGCCAGAGCCCGCCTGCGCAAGCTGCCCCCCGCGGCCGGCTCCGAGGTGCGCCTGGCGCCGGACCTGACGCCCCTGGTCAACGGCAAGCCGTTCATTCCCTTCGGTTTCTGGAGCGGCGGCCCGGTCAAGGACCAACTGGGCGCCAGGACCACGGCGGTGATGCTGTGGAACCGCTACAAGACCATTCACCAAGACCTGGACAAGTGCCATTCTCTGGGGTTGATGGCGATCATCGCGCCCTATCCTGACGCGGACGTATCGCCCCACGGCGGCGCGGCCAAGACCTATCCGCTCAAAGACGAGGAGGCTCGCGCCATCCGCGAGTTCATCCGCGGCGTCAAAACGCGGCCCGCGCTCCTGGGCTACTACATGTGCGACGAACCCGAGGTGCACCGCATCTCGCCCGAGTGGCTCCATGGCGTCTATCGCGTTCTCGACGACGAAGACCCCCATCACCCCTGCGTCATGACCAACACCCACCTGGCCGGCATCCGGCGCTATGCCTCGGCCGCCGACATCTTCATGCCCGATCCTTACCCGAACTTCATCCAAGGCGGCTGGGCTGCTCAGCCCATCGAGAGCATCACGGCGTTCATGCGCGAATGCCGCGAAGTGGGGCGCAACCGCAAGGGCGTATGGATCGTGCCGCAATGGTTCAACTATGCCCTTTTCGACCGCGCGGGCAGCCGCGCGCCGAGCCTGGTCGAAGTGAGGAACATGTTCTGGCAGGCCGCGCTGGCTGGCGCCAAGGGGTTCATGGGCTTTGCGCCCAAATACATGGGCAACGATTCCGGTCTGCTGTTCGGCGTGCCCTATCTTAGCGAAGAGGCCCGCGTTCTTCGCGAGGTCATCCTGGCCAGCGACCGCGAGGGCGCGGCGGCTCTGGCTTCCGGCCAGGCGCCGTTGCTGTTCCACGCCGTTCGCGAGGCGGGCAAAAGCCACTACCTGATCGTGGTCAACTGCGCCACGAAGCCCGTGCGATTCGAGATGAAGCTGGCGCCGGGCCTGGCCTCCGAGACGTGGCGCGTCTTTGCCGAGGACCGGCCCGCGCCGGTCAAGGACGGACGGCTGGCGGATGAGCTGCCTGCCTATGAGACGCGCATCTACACTACGGACGCCCAAGCCGCCCGCCAGGTTTCGTTGAACGAGGTCCGCGCCCAAGTCGCGGCCTTCGAGGCGGCGCGCGTCAAGCCCGGCAACCTGGCCCACGCCAGCCGCGGGGTCCGCGTCAAAGCGTCCTCGGCGCGATTTCAGGGTTATGCGGACACGGTCAACGACGGCGTGGTGAACATGAACCCCGGCGGCATTGGGTGGTATCCCACGGACCCCAAGGCGGCCGAACATTGGGTGGAACTGGCCTTTGCCAGGGACGAAGACGTCAGCGAGATCGTGGTCTACTCCAAAGGGCTCAATGCCTTTGAGATTCAGGGCCAGGCCGCGGGGGAAAAGACATGGAAGCCCATGGCCCAGGCCACGGCGGGCGAAAGCGGCGCCAAGGTCCGCGTCGAGCCGGCCAAGGTTCAACGGTTGCGGCTGAGGACCTTGGGCCCAACCCCCGGGGCCGGAACCTATGGCGGGCCGTACACGGTTTTTGAGATCGAGGTCTATGGAAGACGCGCGGCGGCGCAGTGAAAGCGGAGAGTCACAGGCAAAGAAAAGGGAGAACGTGATGAGGCAAGACTATTGCAGGCGCGCAAGCGTGTTGTGGCGGTCGTGGGCTACGGTCCGGCGAGCCCTGGCCGCCTTCACTCTGATCGAACTGCTGGTCGTGGTGGCGATCATCGCCATCCTGGCGGCCATGCTGCTGCCGGCGCTGAGCGCGGCGCGGGAAAAGGCGCGGCGGTCCTCGTGCGCGGCCAGCATGGGCCAAATGGCCAAGGCCATGGAAGCCTACTGCGGCGATTCCAGCGGCTATTACCCCAGTTGGGCCGCATGGGGCAAGATACCCATGCACACCCGCCCCTCGGAGGCGTCCAAACAGGCCGAGGCCAGAGACCTGGGCATCGTGACCAGCGGCCGGATGACCACGGACAACGTGATCTACACCCTGGGCGTTAACGGCGAAAGCGACACCAACAACCGCTGGACCCAGTCCCAGTCCTTCACGCCGGTCACGTATTTCCGGACCATCTTCTGCGGCAGCCGCTATTCGGGAGTGCGGCTGGACAAGGGGTCGGACATCCACCTTTCCACGCGCAGCCCGGCCCAGCCCGGCAAGTTGAACATGGCCCCTGTTGGGCTGGGCGCCCTGATGGCCGGCGCTTACATCAATGATGCCCGCCTCTTCTTTTGTCCCTCCTCCGACAACATGCCGTCCGACTGGCGGAGCTATCTGGGCGACGGAGTCAGCCCCGAGCCGCCCCAACTGGGCACGGCCCTGACGCGGATTTCCCAACTGAAGGCCGTGGGCGGCGTGGACGCGCCGGCCATGTTCCACGGCGACTATACTTGGCTGGACGCATGGTGGTATTGGGCGCCGGCCACGATGCGCGTGGTCCTGTCGCACTACGCCTATCGCAACGTGCCCGCCCAGGTCTTCCGCGACGTGAACTACGACGGCGCCGCCGGAAGCTATGACAACCCTTACAGCGCGGAACTGGCCTATGTCCGGCCCTGTATCCGCGTGGCCGACGGCGAGCCTGTTTTCAAGACACAGCGCCTCAACGGCGGCAGGGCGCTGATCGCCGACGCTTTTCTGCGCTATGGCCGCGTTCCGCAGAGTACGCCTGGCCCAGGCGCCTATGGCCATCGAGATGGATACAACGTGGTCTTTGGAGATGGCCGCGTGGCATGGGTCGGCGACCCGCAGCGCGTCCTGACCTTTCTGCCCCAGACAGACTACTACTGGGGATACCACTCCAATGTAATCGCGGACTACGTCTACAGCCCCAACAGCCGCCGCATGATAGACGGAACGCTGAACACGGCCTCCAAGTTCTGGCGTTCACACGCCACTCATTACTGGTGGAACGATCTGGACGTTCGAGCTGGGGTGGGATCCACGGAGTACTGAATTGGCTTGGGTCCCTGACCCTGCGATGGCGCAACAACCTTTTGCCCAACAATCAGTTGTAGCACGCCTGGGGCCCTCATGGCGCCTGGAGAGGTTTCCGATGCGGCGACTGGCGTAGGTCTTTTCCCTACCCGATCTCTTAGCGCTATGCCCCTGCAAAAGAAGCACATTCCCGATTTACGCGCTCCCCTCGCACGACGACAATATGTATAGTCCGCGCAAGACGGACAGCCGCGGCGGTAGCGCGCAGAACGGGGGAGGGATGCCGGGGGGACGGACAACGATGGGGAGTCCCCCGTTCTGCGACGCCTCGGCCTGAGGGGCGGCGTCTTTGGTCATTCCTTGACGTTTTCTTCCGCGGCGCGTCACACTTCGACCGTCATACGGTCCGCGCTATCGCGTTTGCTGGTCTCCATGCTTCAGGGGACGTTGCAACGTGCCCAAACAGAGGACGCAGGACGGCAACGGCGGATGACGCGGATAGACGAAGCAGGAGAGGGTTCCCAAAAGCGACATTTCGCTTTCTTGCGGCATGAAGAGGCCGTGGACAAACGACACGAGCGCCGCCCGCGCTGTTTGGGCTTGCCGCAGAGGTTCCCGCTTTGCCGCGGCCGCTGCTGGAGACGTTGACGACGCGGCGCCGGCGTTTTGGCGGAAGTCGCGCGAGTTCGTCGGCGCGGTGAAGGCAAGGCGCGCGCATCCGCGGGATGCGGCGCCTGTGACGCTGGGCCAGGAGTCTGGCGCGTACGCCGAGGCCCTGCCGCCTGACAAGCCCGCCAAATGATGCCCGGCGCGCCGGACTTGAATCGGCGGCCGGTTTTGACCGATTATTTAACATGTGCTGGAAGCGGGCGCGTCAACTTTTCACGGGAGAACGTGATGAGCGACATGAAGGACAGGCGGCGCCACAAACGGGTTGACGCGCAGGGACAGGTGGTGCTGGAGACGAAGGTCCAGGCGACGCTCAGAGACCTCAGCGCGCGGGGGGCGCGCCTTTCGCTGCTGTGCGAACAGCCGCCATCGCTGGGGCAGAGGTTCACCGCGCGCATTACGCTCGAAAGCGAGCCGCCCATCGAGGCGCGCGTCCAGGCCACGATCGTGTGGGCCGAGCACCTTGGGTCGCGGTGGGACGTGGGGGTGGAGTTCGTTAAGCTCGACCCATACGCGGAGAGCGACATCCTGCGGATGTTGGACCTGCTCGACCCGCCCAAGCCCACGGGAGAGCCCATGGAAGGCGTGCGGCTGAGCGTGGGCAAGAACTAGTGATTAGTTGCGGAAATTGACGCGCCAATTTCCGCAACTA
>CAYYEE010000134.1:0-9804 GCA_964470775.1 uncultured Planctomycetota bacterium
CGATATGCACAATGCGCTTGCCCAGGCAGGCTAGCAGCGGGCGCACCCGTTCCAGCACCGCCGCATCGCCACCGGCCATGATCGCCAGGCTGGCGTCGATGGCGCCCTGCGCGCCGCCGGACTCGATCCTGACCCGGCCCTGTGCCTCCCCTGGTTCACCGAAGACCCCGGCCGCGTTGAGGAACCCCTTCTCGCCTTCCTCCGCCGTCCCAACCGACCCACCGCGATCATCGCCGGCAACGACGCCACCGCCATCGCCATCCTCAACGCCGCCCGCCAGCTTGGCGTCTCCGTGCCCGGCCAGCTCAGCGTCGTCGGCTACCAGGACATCCCCGAAGCCGCCGCCGCCGTCCCCCCTCTCACCACCATGCTTTCCCCCAAGCGCCTCCAAGGACAGACCGCGGTGGAGATGCTGCTGACCGCCGCCGGCGGCGACGGCGAATTCAAGGACCAGGTCATCCACTGCCGTCTTATCGAACGCCAGAGCTCCGCTCCGCCAGAGAGCCGCTGACAAGGAGCCACGCCATGAACCGTCTTCTCCGCGCCTTTACGCTCATCGAACTGCTCGTCGTCGTCGCCATCATCGCCATCCTTGCCGCCATGCTCCTCCCTGCCCTCGCCGCCGCCCGCGAAAAGGCCCGACGCTCCTCCTGCCTCAGCAACCTCTCGCAGATCGGCAAAGCCCTTGTCTCCTATGCCGGCGACTACGGCGGCTATCTCCCCTCCTGGGCTGGCTGGCCAGGACCAGACTTCACCTGGTGCCGCGACGGCTCCGGCGCCCCTGTCTACGGCAGCACGGGCTGCGCCAGCCACGCCAACAAGGCCGCGATGTCAGAGATGTACTACGGACACAGACCCGGCGATACCCCCATTCGCGTCGACGGCGGCGCCACCGTCGGCTCCACGTGGTCCAGCCGCCACGAAACCGCGGATTACACCTCCTTCCGGGTCATCGCCTGGGGCTCCAAGTACCCCGCCACCACCTACGCCGTGGGCCAGCTTAACGCCGCCCCCAACGGCATGGGCTTCCTGCTCACTTCCAACTACCTCAGCGACGCCTCCATCTTCTACTGCCCCAGCGCCGACGGCATGATCGGCGACAAGTGGGATCTGGGCAAGCAAGGCGCCTACAGCCTCGGCCATTGGCGTACGCTTGGCGGGTTCTCCTCCAGCGTCCTTCTCTACGGCGATTGGGGCAAGATGAACTACACCCTTTCCGGCGTCCGCATGGCCTACAGCCACTACAACTACCGCAACACCCCCCTCCTCAACGACTGGCATAAGTACCAGGACAACCTCTATCCCCTGCCGGGCACGAAAAACCAGGTGAAGGTCCGCGTGCTCCAACCCTACTTCCGCACGCAGCGCGAACTGGGCGGCCGCGCCATCGTCTCCGACACCTTCAGCAAGGGCACGGTCTACGACGCCAACGGCATTAACGTCAGCGCCCTGTACAACAACAAGGGCATCGAGGAAAGCCGAAAAATCTTCGGCATGGGCATAAAGGCCCACCAGACCGCTTACAACACACTCTATGGCGACGGCCGCGCCGCCGTCTTCGGCGACCCCCAGATGAGCATCGCCTTCCACACCCAGGGCCGCCCCACCGTCACCTACGCCTACTACCCCGGCGCCAACTGCATCGCCTTCAATTACTTCGAGACATACTTCTTCCGCCAGAACTACCGCAACTTCCAGCCTATCACCAGCGACTGGGTCCGCAACACCTCCATCGACATCTGGCACACCCTCGATATCGCGGGCGGCGCCGATGCCGACGCGGACGCTGTCGAGAGCCAGTGGCCCTGAGCCGCCCTGCCAGCGCGCCCCATTTCCTCCGGGAGACCCCCTGCCCATGAAGACCCGTGTTTGCCTGCCCGCCGCCTTGGCCGCGGCCGCCGCACTGTCTTTCTCCGCCTTTGCCCAGGTCTCTCTCACCAAAGGCGCCCAGTTCTACGACAGCCGCTTCATCGAGAGCTACACCCTCGAAAACTCCTATCTGCGCCTCACCCTCCTCCCCGAACGCGGGGGCATGGCCTGCGAACTCATCGACAAACGCGGCGGCCACGTCAACCTCGTCTACCTCAACCCCAATCCCGGCGGATACGGCGGCCTGTTCGACGACCACAAACGCTGGACCGTCACACCCTACAAAGCCGAAGTCATCGAGCAGACCCCGCAAAAGGCCTCTATTCGCCTGTCCGCCTCCACCGACGACGCCGCCATCGCGAAGACCATCACCCTCGACGGCGACAGACCCGCCATCGCCGTCGCCTACGACATCGCCAACACAGGCCAGGAGCAAATGGGCCAAGTCCTCTTCCGCAACGTCCTCCGCCCCTCCGGCGGCCATTTCACCCCTGGTGAGCTCTACTGCATGCCTCTCAGCGACGGCGTCCACAAGACACCAAAAGGCTTTGGCCGCTCCGAAAACATCGCCGCCCCCTGGTGCGCCCTGCTCAACACCACCGACCGCCGCGGCGTCTCCATCGCCTTCCTCGGCGACAAGCTCCGCCGCCTCTACACCTGGACCAGCTCCACCGTCGCCCCCACCTTCGAGTGGATGTACGCCCCCCTTGAGCCAGGGACCCGGTACTCCACCTCCTACCTCGTCAAGATCGACCACGGCTTCACCGGCGTGTCCGACTCCACGCGCCTCTACACCGCCGAATCCGCCATCACCCCCGCCAAAGGCCTCTCCTTCAAGGTCCTCACCCGCCTCGCCGCCTCCTGGCAAGACCTCCCCGCCGTCACCCTCCAAGCCTCCATCCGCCCTGTCGCCGCCAAGGAACCCCTCCACGCCCAGACGCTCACCCTCGGCGCCGTAGCCGTGGCCGGCCTGGCCGAAGCGGCCTTCGACTGGACCGCTCCCGCCGACGGCGCCTATATCCTCGACGTCGCCGTCCTCAGCGCAGGCAAGGAGATCGGCCGCTACGAAGAGGTCTTCACCGCTGGGAAGGCAGACAAGAAAGCCCTGGCCGCGTACAGCCGCGACATCCGCTGGAACAGCCAGGACCCCGTCCACCCCGTCGCCGGCTGGAAAAAGGTCGAACGCTACACCCTCCAGCCCACCCCCGAGCAGCGCCGGCGCGGCCACATCGTCTTCGAGGAGTTCGGCCCGGACGCGGGCAAAGACCTCGCCCAAGTCGCGGCCACCGTGGGCGTGGGCGAAAAGGAATCCATCTGCCTCGGCCTCGCCGCCTTCAGCGACATCGGCGCCGTCGCCCTTTCCGCCCGGCCCGGCAGCCTCCCCCTCTCCCACATCCGCCTCACCGCCGCCGAGCTCGTCCCCGCCCAAATCTGGGGCAAGACGCACCTCGGCCACAAACTCACCGGCGCCGCGACCGTGCCCACCCAGCCCGGCCAGGAGTCCTGGTTCTGGGTCCTGCTCGATTCCGCCGGCCTCGCCCCAGGCGACTACGCCGCCACCCTCGTCCTCACCCCCGAAAAAGGCCAGCCCCGCGACCTGCCCATCGCGCTTCACGTCGCGCCTGTCGAGCTCCCCCCCGACCTCCCCATCTTCTTCACGCCTAACAGCCTCTTCAACTACCTCGCCTCCTCGGGCCGCGACCGCCAGTGGGACGAGCGCAAGGGCCGCCTCTACGCCCGCGACATGCGCGACCACGGCATCCGCGTCCTGTGCGCCTACGGCCCCAACGCCCCAGGCTTCGACCTCACCCGCATCCGCCTCCGCCAGACCGGCCAGCCCCTGCTCGACGCCATCCGCCAAGACCCCGCCTCCTTCCGCGCCGGCCCGCTCCCAGCCCTCGACCTCAGCTACTGGGACCCCATGGTCAACCTCGCCCTCGAGTACGACCAATACATCTACCGCACCGCCCTCGGCGATGAGCACACCTACGCCGCTCTCTTCAAGCAGGCCAGCGACCTCATCTACGGCAAGGACAAGGCGCCCCCGGACTCCGAAGAACACGCCCGCGTCCGCCGGTGGCTCGTGGGCGCCATTCCCCAATACCTCCGCGAAAAAGGCTTCCGCCGCATCCTGGCCACCATCGGCGACGAGATTCCCTTTGACCGCTTCCACTCCTGGGCCGCCGCCGCGGCCGAAGCGCGCTCGCTCGGCTTCGAGACCGGCGTCACCACCAGCCTCCGCACCCTCATGGACCCCGTCCACCTCAAGATGCTCGCCTCCGCCAGCGACTACTGGATCATCGGCACGCTTAATGACGAGTACCTGGCCAAGGCCCGGCGCGATGGACACATCAAGCCCGCCGACTGGGTCGAGACCTATTGCTCCAGCGCCAACTACTGGCAGCGCTACGAAACCATGCGCCGCTGGGCTGGCTGGTGGCCGGCCTTCTTCGAGCTCGACGCCGTGTGGATTCAAGAGTACTGGCGCTGGAACAAGACCGCCGCCGTCATCTTCCCCGACGACGAAAACGGCCCCCTCAGCTCCGGCGCCTGGGAAGGCTGCCGCGACGGCCTCGAAGACGCCAACTACTACCTCATGGCCCTCGACCTGCTCCGCGCCCTTGAGCGCAAGGACAGCACCGCCGGCGCCGCGGCCAAGTCAGAACTCGAAGCCATCATCGGCAAGCGGCCCAACAGCCTCGTCGCCTTCCAAGTCCAAAACACTCAGACCGGACCCGTCCTCCAATGCATGACCACGGACACCGCCGTCTTCCGCAAAGCCAAGGCTCAACTCCTCGATTTCATCATCCGCCATCGCGGCCAAGTCCCGCCGGCCCCGCCCCTGGTCCGATGGGGCTCCATGGACATCGCCAGCCAGGGCAAGGCCATCTTCGCCGTGACCAATGACCCCAGCCTCCAGGAGGCAGCCGCTGGTCTCCTGGCGCACATCAACGCGCGTTCCGGCCTCGCGCCCAACCCCTCCGCGGCCTCGACAATCGCCATCACCACCGCCGATTCCCCCTTCGTCGCCAGCCTTGTCCAATGCGGCCTTGACACCGGCCTGACCCCGCTCTATCCTGGCCCTGGCAGCTATGTGATCCGCGAGTTCCCCGGCCCAGGCCAGAGCCGCCTCATCGCCATCATCGGCCGCGACAAAGCCGGCGCCGAGCTGGGCGCCCGCAACGCCGCCCGCTTCATCCGCCGCGTCCGTCCCCTCTTCTAGTGTGGTGTTTCGGAAATGCCTTGCATTTCCGAAACACCACAGGGGGGGCTAACTCGATACTTTAGACGCGTCAAGCGCCGAGTTTGTGTCATGTAGGGTTTCAGAAATAGCAAAGCTATTTCTGAAACCCTACACTAGCGGCCCGTTGAAAAAGGCGCCGCGTCGGCGGGGACATGGCGCCTCAGCCCGCTAACGGCGGGATCGCAACGTGTCCCCGGAACAGACGCGGCATTTTCAACAGGCTGCCGGTGTGGTGTTTCGGAAATGCCTTGCATTTCTGAAACACTACACTAGCGTCGTGGCCGTGTCCGCCGCCCCTGCGTCTTGGCCGTCCTTGCTGACCTTTTTGTCCCTTGTGCAAAGGCCCCTCTATGAAGCGTCTCCGCTCCGCAGCCGCCACCCTCGCGCTCTCCACCGCCGCCCTCGCCGCCACGCTCGTCGAGAACGGCCAGCCCCGCGCCGTCGTCGTCACCGCCGCCAAGCCCGCGCCCGTGGTCCAGTTCGCCGTCAAGGAGCTGGTGGATCACGTCAGACTCGTCAGCGGCGCCACGCTGCCCGTTGTCACCGAGGACAAGCTCCCCGCCGGTGACAAGCGCTGCCTCGTCCTGGTGGGCGACAGCCGCTTCGCCGCGGACATGGGCGCCAAAACCGGCGCCCTCGCGCCCGAGTCCACCCTGGTCCAAGCCAGCGACGACCGCCTCCTCCTCATCGGCGGCGACCGCGGCGAGTTCGCGCTCGTCAGCAAAGCCGAAAACTCCAACGGCACGCTCTACGCCGTCTACGACTTTCTCGAAAACGACCTGGGCGTCCGCTGGTTGTGGCCAGGGCCGGTTGGCCTCGTCGCCCCCTCCAAACCCACCATCGCCGTCGCCCCATGCCGCCGCGCCTTCATCCCGCCGCTCATCCAGCGCGGCATCCGCGCCGGCATGAAGGACTGGAACGGCTCCGTCGCCCGCCTCGGCCTCACCCCGGAGCTGGCCAAGGCGCAGAGCGACGAGTACTCCCTCTGGGCGCGCCGCCGCCGCCTGGGCCGCTCCGCCGCCTTCAGTTTCGGCCACGCCTTCAACTACTGGCTGCAGAAGTACGGCAAGGATCACCCCGACTGGTTCGCCATGATGCCCGACGGCCAGCGCGTCACCCCCGAAAAACCCTACCCCAGCCTCGAACGCGCCAAGCTCTGCGTCACCAACCCCGAACTCCCCGGCTTCATCGCCAAGCAGGGCATGGAGTACCTCGAAAAGAACCCCTCCGTTCTTTCCTTCAGCGTCTGCCCCAACGACAGCCGCGGCTACTGCATGTGCCCCAAGTGCAAAGCCCTCGACCCGCCCGAAGGCGTCAAGGACACCGTCAACTACCCCGGCATGAAGCCCTGCCTCTACCCCTCGCTCTCCGACCGCTACGTCTGGTTCTGGAACCGCATCGCCCAGTGCCTGGGCGACCGCTATCCCGGCCGCTACCTGGGCGCCTACGCCTACAGCAACTACCGCTTCCCCCCCCTGCGCGAGAAGCTCTCCCCCCGCGTCGTCATCGCCTACGTCGGCTTCAACTACCTCAACAACGCCTACAACGCCCAGAGCCGCAAGGACTGGGCGGGCTGGGCCGCCACAGGCTGCAAGATGTTCCTTCGCCCCAACCTCCTCCTCGTCGGCCATGGCTTCCCCCTCAACTACGCCCTCGACCTCGGCGCCGACGTCAAGGAGTGCGCCCGCACCGGCATGTTGGGCACGGACTTCGACAGCATGACCCACCAGTACGCCTCCCAGGCTCCCATCTTCGACATGCTCACCCGCATCATGTGGGACCCGTCGCTCGACCCCCAGGCCGTCTACGACGACTTCCTTCGCTCCGCCTACGGCCCCGCCGAGCCGGCCATGCGCCGCTACTGGAGCGAGATCGAGAAGATCACCAAGACCGTCGCCGCTTCCTCCGAAGGCGCCGACCACGACCAGCTTCCCCTTGAGGACATGGTCCCCACCCTCTACTCCAGCGCCCGCTTGGCCGAGCTCCGCGCCATCCTCGACGAAGCCCGCAAAGCCGCGGCCCAGCGCCCCGACGTCCTCAAGCGCGTAGACGTCGCCGGCGTGGGCCTCGACTACGCCGAGATTCAGCGCGACGTGCTCATCGCGGTCAAAGCCTTGGGCAAGAACACGAAGAAGGCGGACAGCGTCATGCCCCTGCTCCAGCGCAAAATGGACTTCTTCCGCGCCCACCTCACCGACTGGACCATCGGCCTCCACCACGTCTATTGGCGCGAAGCCCGCAGCGCCGCCCACGCCCAGATGTACGGCGCCATCCTCGCCGAGGCCAGAATTCACCCCAACAAACTCGCCGATCTCCCCGAGTGGCGCTTCATCACCGACCCCGACGACACCGGCCTGGCCAAAGGCTACGAGAAGCCCGGCTTCAACGACGCCACATGGAAGACCATCTCCACCCTCACCTTCTGGGAACAGCAGGGCTATCCCAACTATGACGGTTGCGCGTGGTACCGCGTCCGCCTCAAAGTCCCCCAGGAGTGGAAAAAGCACAAGAAGATCATCCTCCGCTTCGGCGCCGTGGACGAGAGCTTCTGGCTCTACGTGGACGGCAAGCTCGCCAAGGAGTGGCTCTACGACGCCGTCAAGGACCCAGACCTCTGGAAGAAGCCCCGCCCCGTGGACGTCACCTCCCTCCTCAACTACGGCGGCGAGAACGTCCTCGCCGTCCGCGTCCAGGACACCGCCGGAGCCGGCGGCATCTGGAAATCCGTGCTCGTCATCTACGAAGACTGATGGCGTCGGGGACATGTTGCGAAAGCTCGCCAACGGCGGGATCGCAACGTGTCCCAGAAACCAAGAGAGCCCCCATGTCCCCCGATCCCATCTCCCAACTCCGCCTCGACCGCCCCGATCTTTTCCAGGCCCCGCCCTTCTGGCGCTCCACGCTCGACGACATCGCCCAAGCCGCCCGGACCGCCGCGCGCGGCCAGGCTTCCGTCATCGGCCGCAGCGCCGGCGGACGCGACCTCTGGGCCTTTGCCTACGGCCCTTTCGAGCCCCAGAAGCCCACCACCACCATCTCCAGCGCCAACGCCTCCGACCGGCCCCAAGCGTTCTATGACCCCGCCCTGCGCACGCGCCCCGTCCTCGCCCTGCTCGGCCCCATGCACGGCGGCGAGGTCGAAGGCGTCGCCCTCTGCCTCAACCTCATCCATCTCCTCGAACATGACGCAGACCTGCTCGGCAGGCCCAACGAAGAGTTGCTCGCCATGCTCCGCCGCCTGCGCCTCGTTATCGTCCCCTGCACCAACCCTGACGGCCGCGAAAAGGCCGGCGTCCTGCACATGTCCGGCGCCGAGCGCGACCATATCTTCCTGGTTCAGCAGGGTCTCATGAAGGACGGCTCCCTTTTCCAGGGCCGCCGCGTCAAGGAGCTCCAGCCCATCCCCAACGACTACCTGCTCTGGCGGGGCGGCTACTACAGCGACGCGGGCGTCAACCTCCAGCACGATGACTTCTTCGGCGCCCTGGCCCCCGAGAATCGCGCCCTCGCCGCCCTCTTCCGCCGCGAAATGCCCGACGGCTTCCTCACCCTGCACAGCCACGGCGCCAGCCCCGGCCTGACGCTGCCCGACGCCTTCCTGCCCCCCGGCGTCCAGCGCAAACAGTCCGAAGCCTCCTTCTACATGCTCTCGCGCCTCACCGCGCGCGGCTGGGAAGTCCTCACGCCCGACGCCTCCACCGGCCCGCCCTGGAGCTTCTACTTCCAGACCTTCCTCCACCACGTCTGCGGCGCCATGCCCTTGCTCATCGAACTGCCCCACGGCGTGAAGACCCGGCCCTGCAGCCTCGAAACCATCCTCGACATTGGCATGACCGCTGTCGCGGCCTGGGCCGACTACGCCCTTCGCTTCGGCCTGCGCCCCGCGTCGCCCGACTTCTATGGAAAGCCGCCCATCGCATGAAACCCCACCCCCGTCGCCGCTCTCTTTCCACCGCCGCCATGCTCTGCGCATTTGGAGGTCTGTTGATGGCTCCCCGGTCCAAAGCCGGCGCCCCTGTCGCGCCCCCGCCGCCCCGCACGCTCGAAGTCGCGCTCCAAGGCGCTCCCTTCACCTCCATTCAAGCCGCCCTCAACCAAGCCAAGCCCGGCGACACCGTGCTCGTCCGCGGCGGCGTCTACCATGAAGCCGTCGCCTTCCCCACGGCCGGCCAGCCCGGCTCGCCCATCACCCTCAAGGCCAGGCCCGGCCACATCGTCCTCGTCACCACCTCGCGTCCGCTTCAAGGCAAGGCCCAGCCCGTCCCCGGCCTGCCCAACGTCTACTGCTGGCCCGGCGCCGACCTGGGCGCCAAGCCCGCCGAAGCCGGACTGTGGGAGGCCTCCTCTTGCCTCCGCATGTGCAACGTCGCCTCGCTTGAAGAATGCGAGCGCCGCCTCGGCTCGTGGCTCTATGACGAAACGCAGAAGAAGCTCTACATCCGCTCCACCGGCGCCGCCCCCGCCGCGGATCAGCTCTACGTCATCGAGGACAGCGTCAACCCCGCCTTTACCATCGCCCAACCCTGGATCACGCTCGATGGCGTCCAGGCCGCCTTCAACGCGCATGGCGTCCTCTTCAAGCCCAAGAAGGCCCACCACATCACCATCCGCAACTGCCGCTTCTTTTGCAACCGCTCCGCCGGCATCCACGCCACCGGAGAGAATTCGACCGGAGGCCGGGGCCGCCAGGT